>CAZGPO010000060.1:0-11259 GCA_964527745.1 uncultured Dechloromonas sp. | reverse complement strand
TCTTCATCCTGATCTTCCTGGTCGCGGTGATCGGCAGTTCGCTGGCGCTGTTCGCCTGGCGGGCGCCCAAGGTCGGCCTTGGCGGGCGCTTCAGCCTGGTTTCGCGCGAGTCGCTGCTGCTCACCAACAATGTGCTGCTGGTCGTTGCCGCCGCCACAGTCCTCCTCGGCACGCTCTACCCCTTGCTGATCGATGCCCTCGGCGCCGGCAAGATTTCGGTCGGACCGCCCTACTTCAATGCCGTCTTCGTGCCGGTCATGACACCCATCCTGTTCCTGATGGGCATCGCCCCCTTCGCCCGCTGGAAGGAAGCCTCGCTCGCCGAAATCGCCCGTGCCGTGCGCTGGGCGATCGCTCCGGCCGTCGTCGTCGCCATCGTCCTGCCGCTGCTTTACGGCACTTTGTCGGCGTTGACCGCGCTCGGCCTGCTGCTGGCGGCGTGGATCGTCTGTACCGCTGCCCTCAATTTCATCGAGCGCGTCCAGCATACACGCGGCGGTCAGTCCTTTGTCGCCGCCGCAATGAAACAGCCGCGCAGCTTCGTCGGCATGCACCTGGCCCACATCGGCATCGCCGTGTTCGTCGTCGGTGTCACCATGGTCAGCAGTTTCCAGGAAGAAAAAGACGTCAAGATGGGCCCTGGCGAGAGTGTCGATGTCGCCGGCTACCATTTCACCTTTCTCGGCGTGAAGGGGGTCGAAGGCCCGAACTACTTCGCCGCTCAAGGCGAATTCGATCTCTCTGTCAACGGCAAATTCCTGCGCAAGATGAACCCCGAGAAGCGTAACTATCATTCCTCGACGATGCCGATGACCGAAGCCTCGATCGACGCCGGCCTCCTGCGCGACGTCTATGTCTCGCTCGGCGAGCCGATCGACCGCGACAAGCCGGAAGGCGAGTGGGCGGTACGCGTCTATTACAAGCCCTTTGTCGACTGGATCTGGGGCGGCTGCATCCTGATGTCGCTCGGCGGCCTGATCGCCATGCTCGACCGTCGTTACCGTATCAAGGCGCGCGCCGCGTCCGTCGTCAAAAACCCGCCCGGAACCCAACAAGCATGAACCGTTACTACTGGATACTCGGCGCCTTCGCCGCTCTCGTCGCGCTGCTCGCCATCGGCCTCGGCCTGAATCCGCGCGATGTGCCGTCGCCGCTGGTCGGCAAGCCGGCGCCGGCCTTCAGTCTGCCGATCCTGGCGACCCCGAACAAGACGCTCGGCCCCAAGGACATGGAGGGCAAGGTTTGGCTGCTCAACGTCTGGTCATCATGGTGCGTGTCCTGCCGTCAGGAACATCCGGTGCTGGTCGAATTCTCGAAAAAGTCCGACGTGCCGCTGGTCGGACTGAACTACAAGGAAGTGCGTGGCGATGGCGGTTTCGACATGAGCAAGATGTCGGCCGACGACGAGAAGAAGCTCGCCTTCCAGCGCGCCAATACCTGGCTCAGCCAGCATGGCGACCCCTACAAGCTGACCGTGATGGACCTCGACGGCCGGGTCGGCATCGACTACGGCGTCTATGGCGTGCCGGAAACCTACGTCATCGACAAGGCCGGCGTCATCCGCATGAAGCACACCGGCCCGATCTCGCCGGATGTCCTCGGCAAGAAGATCATGCCGCTGCTCGCGGAGTTGAACAAATGAGTGTTCGCGCCCTGATCGTGTCCTGCGTTTTTGCCGCATTTTTCGCGTCGACCGCAACGATCGCTTCGGAAATCAACGAAGCCGCCGTCGCCGCCGACCCGGTCGCCGAGAAGCGCTTGCAGGGTCTGTCCGAAGAGTTGCGCTGCCTGGTCTGTCAGAACCAGACCATTGCCGATTCCAACGCCGAACTGGCGCAGGATCTGCGCCGTGAGATCCGCGGCATGATCGCCAGCGGCAAGAGCGACAAGGAAATCATCGATTTCATGGTCGTCCGTTATGGCGATTTTGTGCTCTACCGGCCGCCGGTCAAGGGCATCACGCTCTTGCTCTGGGGCGGCCCGATCGTCCTGATGCTGCTCGGCCTTTTCATCCTGCAGCGCTATCTGCGCCGGCGCGCCAGGCGCATGACCGACGACCAGCCGCTCTCCGCCGCAGAGAACAGCCGCGCCGAAGCGCTACTCAAGGAACTCGACAACAAATGACCCAGTTTACCATCTACGCCACCCTGCTGATCGTGGTGGCCGCAGCATTCATTTTGCCGCCGCTCTGGTTCGGCCTGCGCTCACCCAGGGAAAAGGCGGATCGCAAACAGGCCAATCTGGCCATTTTCCGCGACCAGCTGGCCGAACTGGAACGCGAAAAGACCGAAGGAACATTGGCCGAGTCCGATTTCGAACAGGCTCGGCGCGAACTTCAGCGCCGGCTGCTCGAAGACGTCGAACCGGATGCCGGTGATACGGCGCAAGGCACTCACGGGCCGAGCCGCAAGATGGCTATCGCCGCCCTGCTCGCGCTGCCGATTCTCGCCGTGCTCGGCTACTGGATGCTCGGCAACCCGAAGGCCCTCGACCCGGCCGAAACCGCCGCGCCACAGCAAATGACCGCCGAGAAAATTAATGAAATGGTGGCCAACCTGGCCGCCAAAGTGAAAGCCAATCCGGACGACCTGAAAGGCTGGCTGATGCTGGCCCGTTCGTACAAGACGATGGGCCGCTACGACGAAGCGGTCGAAGCCTACGCCAAGGCCGAGAAAGCGCTTGCCGACGACCCCGAACTGTTGTCCAGCTACGCGGAAACCATCGCCATGGCCAGCGGCAAAGGCCTCACGGGCAAGCCGAGCGAACTGATCGAACGCGCCCTGAAAATCGATCCGCAATATCCGCATGCCTTGTTCCTGGCCGGCGCCGCCGCCATGGAAGCCGGCGACAACAAGAAAGGCATCGCCTATTGGGAAGCCTTGCTGCCGCAAGTCGAAGCCGGTTCTGAAATCGACCAGATGCTGCGCGGTGGCATCGAAAAGATGAAGCAGGCGCAGTAGGCCCGCAGCGATGGTCGACGCCAGCCGCCGTGGCTTCCTGCGCGGCCGACCACGCCCGCGGGTCGAAATCCGGCCGCCGTGGGCTCTGCCTGAAAACGATTTCATCGACCGCTGCACACGCTGCGCGGATTGCCTAGGCGTCTGTCCGCAAAAAATTCTGGTCGTCGGCGATGGCGGCTTTCCAACCGTCGATTTCAGCCAACGCGAATGCACCTTCTGCGGCGATTGTGCGGCCGCTTGCCTGCCGCTCGCACTGGTTCGCAGCGACGGGGCGTCCGCCTGGAATTACAAGGCGGGAATCAGCGACGCCTGCCTGGCGCAACGCGGCGTCGAATGTCGGGTTTGCAGCGATTTCTGCGACGTGCGCGCCATTCGCTTCGCGCCGCGCATCGGCAGTACGCCGCTGCCAGCCATCGATACCGATGCTTGCACCGGCTGCGGCGCCTGCGTCGCCCCGTGCCCGACGACAGCCATCCGGATCGCCATCTGATTTTTCCGGAAGCGTGCAGATTGGCAACGCCGGCGCCACAAATTGGTGCGCTTGCCAAGTTCCGTGGTTAAAATTGACGCTCTTCCACGCATAATGCGTGAATAACCACCCGGTCAAAGCAAAATTCGAAAGCAAAGTCATGCATTGGCTCCGTCTGCCAGAACCGCGTCGCGATATTGCACTTGCCTGCACGAATGCCGAGTCCACAAAACTCTGGCTTGCCAAACTGGCGTCGGCACCGCCACTCGCAGTTTTTTCCGCCATGCTCGAACAAGTCGAGGCACTCGATGGCGCTGCACTGCCTGCGGCACAAACCGTCGCCGTGCTCAATCTGTTGCGTTCCACCGCGATCCCGCTGCAAGCTGCGATGGAAGAACGCTTCACGCGCAAAGCCCTGCCAATGTCGGCAGACGAAGAGGGTGCCTTTGAGGTCACGCACCAGCTCTGGGCTCGCTTTGGCATTGCCTATCTGCGCCTCGTGCCGCAGAGCACGCCGGCAAACCGTACCCTGCCGCTGCATCGCGCTGCGACGGCGTTCCGGATCACCCAGCATTGTCACTTTCTCGCCGCCCGAACCTGCCCTCGGCTAATCGATCATCTGTTACTGTCGGTATTCGCCTCGGCGGAAGTCAATGGCCTGTTGCACAAGCCGCTCATCGATCCAGATTTCCAGCGCCATGGCAAGGGGTCGATTTCCGGCCAGCTGGCCTGGGCCTTCATGATCCGCGCCATCGATCCCTATCATCTGACAGCGATCGAACTGCCGGTAGTCAATCGCGTCTTCAGTCGCTGGCGCGAACTGGTCGCCTTCCAGGAAGCCGCACCTGACGTCCGGGAGATTTACACGCTCGACCTGGCACGCCTCTTTGGCAACGACCTCCCACCTGACATCCCGAATTACCTCAATCTGCGCGCAGCCGCACACAAGCTCGCCCAGCGCATCAATCTCCTGGAAGCCGGCGAATCCCCGGAAGCCCTGAAGCTTGGCCGCAGACTTTCCGCCGCGGCGGCAATCCGCCTGCTCAGGGACCTTGAACGGCATCTCTATCTGCGCAAGAAGCGCCGTTCGAACAAAATCGGCGAGGGCGAAATCGAGTTGGTCTTCGGTACGGAAGACGCCTACGCCGTGCTGACCAACAGGATTCTCAATCCGGCGCCCGGTCTGGGCGATTCTGGCGGTGCGGTCAACTACCAGAGAATGGCGATTTTTGGTCGCGATCAGGTTTCTGAATTGCCGACCACCAAGAAGCGCCTGAAGGTCGACAGTGAAACCTGGACCGTCGTCGATGGCTTGGCCACACGCGCCCCAGCCAGCAAAGGCATGCGCCTGCTGTCACCCTGCCTAGTTGCCGCGCATGTTGCCGGCATTCCCCGGCTCGGCGTCATGTCGAGTCTGCAATGCGACCACGAGGGCGTACTCTCGGCACAACTGACCTGGTACGACGAAGGCGTCGAGGCCGGCCATCTGAAGCGCTTCGCGCCAAAGGGCACCCGTCTGGTCCGTGTACCGGCATTCCTGCTCAAACAGGGCTCCGACTATTCGCTGATCGTGCCCGCCGACGCCGGCAGCCGCCTCGGCGTTACGCTGGAACTCACCGAGTTGTCGGTCGAAGCGGTGATCCCCGCCGAGGTCGTTGCACGGGGTACCAACTTCGTCCAGCTGGCCTGCCCAGTCAGCCCGGAAGGCGCAAAAACCTGATCACTCGAACTCGATGATCACCTGATCGACGGTCAGGCTTTCGCCGGCCGCGGCGGAAACCTTCTTGACCTTGCAATCCTGGTCGGCCTTGAGGATGTTTTCCATCTTCATCGCTTCAATGACCGCCAGCTTCTCGCCCGCCTTCACTTCGTCACCGGCCTTGACCGCCACTTCACGCAACAAGCCCGGCATCGGCGACAACAGGAACTTGGAAAGGTCGGGGGCAGGTTTCTCCGGCATCAGCGCCAGCAATTCGGCCGCACGCGCGCTCATGACCATGAAATCGGCGCGGGTGCCCCAGTGGAACAGGCTGTACCGGGTTTTGTGGCGTTCGATCTGCAGCGTGAATTCCTCGCCGTTGCAGGTGCCGTTGAACAGCGACTGACCGAGCGTCCAGTCGGAACGGATCTCGTAGCTGTTGCCGTCGTACTCGATGTGATAGCCCCCGGAGACCGGGCGGGCGGTAACCGGGTGGTGCTCGTTGCCCTCCTTGTTCAGGCGCACCACCATCCACTTGTCGCCGACGATGCGCTCGTGGCCCTGCAACTGGCCGGACACCGAAGCGCCACGGTCGGTATAAGCGCGGTAAACATAGGCCGCCACCGAAACCAGCAGTGCCGGATCGTCGTGCGGCACCATCGAGGCGTCGAAGCCGGTCGGGTACTCTTCAGCGATGAATCCAGTGTTGAAATTCCCTGACTGGAAGCGCGGATGCTGCATCAGCGCGGCCTGGAACGGGATGTTCGACGAAATGCCGCGGATGACGAAACCGTTCAAGGCGTCGCGCATGCGGGCAATGGCCTGCTCGCGGGTGGCGCCGTGCACGATCAGCTTGGCGATCATCGAATCGTAGAACATCGAGATCTCGCCGCCGTCGTAGACGCCGGTATCGACGCGCACCTGACCATCGATTTCAGCCGGCGGCTGAAACTTGACCAGACGACCGGTGGACGGCAGGAAACCACGGAATGGGTCTTCGGCATTGATCCGGCATTCCATGGCCCAGCCGTTGAGCTGAACCTGGTCCTGCGTGAGCGGCAGCTTTTCACCATAGGCGACACGGATCATCAGCTCGACGAGGTCGACACCGGTGATCAGTTCGGTGACTGGATGCTCGACCTGCAGGCGAGTGTTCATTTCCAGGAAATAGAAGCTCTTGTCGGCACCGACCACGAATTCGACCGTACCGGCCGATTCGTATTGCACGGCACGGGCCAGCGCGACGGCCTGCTCGCCCATCGCTTTGCGCATCGCCGGGTCGACGAAGGGCGACGGTGCCTCTTCGATGACCTTCTGGTGACGACGCTGGATCGAGCAGTCACGCTCGTTAAGGTAAACGTAGTTGCCGAAGGAATCGCCGAGCACCTGGATTTCGATGTGGCGCGGTTCCAGCACGTACTTCTCGATGAAGACGCGGTCGTCGCCGAAAGCGTTTTTCGCCTCGTTAACGCAGGAGCTGAAGCCTTCGTGCGCCTCCTTGTCGTTAAAGGCAACGCGCAGGCCCTTGCCGCCGCCGCCAGCAGACGCCTTGATCATCACCGGATAGCCGATACCCTGGGCAATCTTGACCGCTTCATCCGGTCCGGAAATGGCTTCGTTGTAACCAGGAATGGTGTTGACCCTGGCTTCGAGCGCCAGCTTCTTGGACTCGATCTTGTCGCCCATCTTGCCGACCGAGTAATGCTTCGGGCCGATGAACTTGATGCCTTCTTCTTCCAGACGGCGCGAGAATTCGGCGTTCTCGGACAGGAAGCCGTAACCCGGATGGACTGCTTCGGCGCCGGTCTGCTTGCAGGCGGCGATGATCTTGTCCATGACCAGATAGGAATCTTTCGAGGCAGCCTGGCCGATACAGATGGCTTCGTCAGCGAGATCGACATGCAGCGCGTCCTTGTCGGCTTCGGAATAGACGGCAACGGTCAGGATGCCCATCTTGCGAGCAGTTTTGATGACGCGGCAGGCAATTTCGCCACGATTGGCAATCAGAATCTTGTTGAACATGTGTCTATTTCTCCCTGACGCTTACAGCGGAATATTGCCGTGCTTGCGCCACGGATTTTCCAGTTTCTTGTCGCGCAGCATGGCCAGCGAACGGGCGATGCGCTTACGCGTGGCGTGCGGCATGATGACGTCGTCGATGAAACCGCGCGCACCAGCGACAAAGGGGTTGGCGAACTTGGCCTTGTACTCGGCTTCGCGCCCGGCGAGTTTTGCCGGGTCGCTCTTCTCCTCGCGGAAGATGATTTCCACCGCACCTTTCGGCCCCATGACGGCGATCTCCGCCGACGGCCAGGCGAGATTGACATCGCCGCGCAAGTGTTTGGACGACATCACGTCATAAGCGCCGCCGTAGGCCTTGCGGGTGATGATCGTCACTTTGGGCACGGTGCATTCGGCGTAGGCGTAAAGCAGCTTGGCGCCATGCTTGATGATGCCGCCGTACTCCTGCGATGTACCCGGCATGAAGCCCGGCACATCGACGAAGGTGACGACCGGAATGTTGAAGGCATCGCAGAAGCGGACGAAACGCGCCGCCTTGATCGACGACTTGATGTCGAGGCAACCGGCCAGCACCAGCGGCTGGTTGGCAACGATGCCGACCGGGTGACCGTCCATGCGTCCGAAGCCGATGATGATGTTTTTGGCGTAATCGGCCTGCAGTTCGAAGAAATCGTTGTCATCGACTACCTTGATGATCAACTCCTTCATGTCGTAAGGCTTGTTGGCGTTGTCCGGCACCAGCGTATCGAGCGAGTAATCCATGCGGTCGACCGGATCGTTGGTCGGCATGTGCGGCGCTTTTTCGCGGTTGTTGGCCGGCAGGAAGTTGATGAAGCGGCGCAGCATGGACAACGCTTCGACATCGTTCTCGAAGGCCAGATCAGCGACGCCGGATTTCGACGTGTGCGTGACTGCACCCCCCAGTTCCTCGGCGGTGACATCCTCGTGGGTCACGGTCCTGACCACTTCCGGACCGGTCACGAACATGTAGGACGAATCCTTGACCATGAAGATGAAATCGGTCATCGATGGCGAGTAGACCGCACCACCGGCGCAGGGGCCCATGATCATCGAGATCTGCGGCACGACGCCGGAGGCCATGACGTTGCGCTGGAACACGTCGGCGTAGCCGCCAAGGGAGGCAACGCCTTCCTGGATACGCGCGCCACCCGAGTCATTGAGGCCGATCACCGGCGCGCCGACCTTGATCGCATGGTCCATGACCTTGCAGATTTTCTCGGCGTGGGTTTCCGACAGCGAACCGCCAAAGACGGTGAAGTCCTGCGAAAAAACGAAAACCAGACGGCCATTGATGGTACCGTAGCCAATCACGACGCCATCGCCGGGAATTTTCTCGGCCTTGTCCATGCCGAAATCGGTGCAGCGATGCTCCTTGAACAGGTCCCACTCCTCGAAGGAGTCCGGATCGAACAGCAGTTCGATCCGTTCGCGGGCGGTCAGCTTGCCTTTGGCGTGCTGGCCGTCGATGCGCTTCTGACCGCCGCCGAGGCGGGCCATTTCGCGCTTTTTTTCCAGTTGGCGGATGATGTCGTGCATTGAGTACTCCCTAGATAGTGCGGGTTACTTGATTCAGTGTTTCAGGTAGTCGAGCAAGGCATAGGCGGCGGCAGCCGGGGTGGTATGACCTTGTTCGACAGACTGGACAAGCGCCGGCAGATTTTCCCGCACCCGCGGGTGTTGACGGAAATGCTGGCGCAAGCCGGAGTCGATCAGCTGCCACATCCAGTTCAACGCCTGGTGTTGCCGCTTGGCCGCGAACTCGCCGGTCGGCTTCAGGGCAGCCTGGTATTTCTCGATCTGTTCCCAGAACTCGACGATGCCTTCCTTGTGCAAAGCAGAAAGCGCGATGACAGGCGGCGCCCAGTTGAATGAGGCCGGCCGCAGCATATGCAGCGCGTTGCGCCACTGGGCGCGCACCACCGCTGTCGCGCGCGGATCGATGTCGGCCTTGTTGATGACCACCAAGTCGGCGATCTCGACGATGCCTTTCTTGATCGCCTGCAGGTCGTCGCCGGCATTCGGCAATTGCAGCAGGCAGAAGATGTCGACCATGCCGGCCACCGTCGTTTCCGACTGTCCGACGCCGACCGTCTCGATGATGATGACATCGAACCCTGCCGCCTCGCACAACAGCATGGCCTCGCGCGTTTTTTCGGCGACGCCGCCGAGCGAACCGGCCGACGGGCTGGGCCGGATGAAGGCTTCTTCGCGCTGGCACAACTGCTCCATGCGCGTCTTGTCGCCAAGGATGGAACCGCCTGAAACGGATGAAGAAGGATCGACCGCCAGCACGGCCAGTTTCTTGCCCTGCTCGATCAGCCAGACGCCAAGCGCCTCGATAAACGTCGACTTGCCCGCCCCCGGGACGCCGGAAATGCCAATACGGATGGCGCCGCCGGTTTTCGGCAGCAAGGTGTTCAATACCCGCTGCGCCCGTTGCTGGTGATCGGTGCGCGTCGACTCGATCAGCGTGATGGCTTTGGCCAGCGCCCGCCGCTGCCCGGCCAGCATGCCGTCGACCAGCGACTGGTCGACAGACGAAAGCGAATGAGCCGCCACCGGAACCTCGCTCAACTTCATCCCGGCTTAGCCACGCGCCTTGCGGATTTCTTCCAGCACCTTGACGGCCGAATCCTCGATCCGCGTGCCCGGCCCGAAAATCGCCTTGGCACCGGCGTTGTAGAGGTAATCGTAATCCTGCGCCGGAATGACGCCGCCCGCGAAGACAATGATGTCGTCGGCGCCCTGCGCCTTCAAGGATTTGACCAGTTCCGGCAGCAGCGTCTTGTGACCGGCAGCCAGTGAGGAGACACCGATCGCATGCACATCGTTTTCGATGGCCTGACGGGCAGCTTCTTCCGGTGTCTGGAAGAGCGGGCCCATGTCGATGTCGAAACCGAGGTCGGCAAACGCCGTGGCGACGACCTTGGCCCCACGGTCGTGACCATCCTGGCCGAGCTTGGCAATCATGATGCGTGGCCGGCGGCCTTCTTCCTCGGCAAATTTGGCGATATCGGCCTTGATGGCTTCCCAGTTTTCCTGTCCTTCCACGACACCTCCGTACACACCCGAAATGGTCTGGTTGTTGGCGCGGAAACGGCCGAAGACCTTTTCCAGCGCATCGGATACTTCGCCGACCGTGGCGCGCAGACGCATCGCCTTGACGGTCAGGTCGAGCAGGTTGCCGTTGCCGGACTCGGCTGCTGCGGTCAACGCGGAAAGTGCGGCAGAAACCGCAGCCGTGTCGCGCGTCGCGCGGATTTGCTTTAGGCGGGCAATCTGCGAATCACGCACGGCGTGGTTGTCGATATCGAGAATATCGATCGCATCTTCCTTGGCCAGCTTGTATTTATTGACGCCAACGATGACGTCCTTGCCCGAGTCGATGCGCGCCTGCTTGTCGGCAGCGCAGGTTTCGACCTGCATCTTGGCCCAGCCGGATTCGACGGCCTTGGTCATGCCGCCCATGGCTTCGATTTCCTTGATGATGCCCCAGGCTTTGTCGGCCATGTCCTGGGTCAGTTTTTCCATCATGTAGGAACCGGCCCACGGATCGACGACGTTGGTGATGTGGGTTTCTTCCTGGATGATCAGCTGGGTGTTGCGGGCGATGCGCGACGAGAACTCGGTCGGTAGCGCGATCGCTTCGTCGAGCGCATTGGTGTGCAGCGACTGGGTGCCGCCGAAGACGGCCGCCATCGCTTCGATGGTGGTACGCACGACGTTGTTGTACGGGTCCTGCTCGGTCAGCGACCAGCCGGAAGTCTGGCTGTGCGTGCGCAGCATCATCGACTTCGGACTCTTGGCATTGAAACCGGTCATGATGCGGTGCCAGAGCAGGCGGGCGGCGCGCATCTTGGCGATTTCGAGATAGAAATTCATCCCGACGGCCCAGAAGAAGGACAGGCGGCCAGCGAAAGTATCGACGTCCATGCCCGAGGCGATGCCGGTGCGCACGTATTCCATGCCGTCAGCCAGCGTGAAGGCGAGTTCGATGGCCTGGTTGGCCCCGGCTTCCTGGATGTGGTAACCCGAAATCGAGATCGAGTTGAACTTCGGCATGTGCTGCGCCGTGTAGCCGAAAATGT
>CAZGPO010000059.1:397-11265 GCA_964527745.1 uncultured Dechloromonas sp. | reverse complement strand
GCCAGCGTCGATGGCGCCTCCTCCGGCTTCGGCTTCTCGACCATCGCATTGATCTGCTCGACGCGCTCGGCGACGGTGCGCGTATCGACGATGCCATAACTCCGGGTTTCGGCACGCGGCACGTCCTGCACACCGAGCACCGAGCAGCGGTAGTAATCGAAGGTATCGGTCATCTGCTTCATCACCGGCGGGTCGCCGTCGAGCAGGTCGTCGGCGAGCATGACCGCGAACGGCTCGTCGCCGACCACCGGCTTGGCGCAGAGCACGGCATGCCCAAGGCCGAGCGCCTCGGCCTGGCGAATGTAGATGCAGTTAATTTCCTTGGGGATCATGTTGCGCACAAATTCGAGCAATTCATGCTTGCCGCGCATTTCCAGTTCCGATTCCAGCTCGTAGGCCTTGTCGAAGTGGTCCTCGATTGAACGCTTCGAACGACCGGTGACGAAGATCATGTCGGTGATCCCGGCGGCGACCGCCTCTTCGACGGCAAACTGGATCAAGGGCTTGTCGACGATCGGCAACATTTCCTTGGGGCTGGCCTTGGTCGCCGGCAGGAAACGCGTTCCCATCCCGGCGACCGGAAATACCGCTTTGGTCACTTTTTTCATTGTCTGACTCCCTTTTCAAGCATTTCCATTAATTCAGCTTCATCGATCACCGGCACGCCAAGTTCCTGCGCTTTTTCGAGTTTGGAACCCGCCTCCTCGCCAGCGACCACGTAATCCGTTTTCTTCGATACCGAACCGGCCACCTTACCGCCGGCCGCCTCGATCAGCACCTTGGCCTCGTCGCGTTTCAGCGTCGGCAAGGTACCGGTCAGCACCAGCGTCTTGCCGACAAGCAATTGCGGCCTGGTTGCCAGCCGTTCGCCTTCCGGCCAGCACACCCCGGCCCGGCGCAGGCTGGCGATGACTTCCCGGTTGTGCTCCTCGGCGAAAAAGGTGGCAATGCTCGCCCCCACCACCGGGCCAACGTCGGGAACCTGTTGCAGCGTGTCCACGCCGGCCGCCAGCAGGCTTTCCAGTCCGCCGAAATATTTTGCCAGATCGCGCGCGGTAGCCTCGCCGACGTTCCTGATACCAAGCCCGAAAATGAAGCGACCAAGCGTCGTCTGCTTGCTTCTGTCGATTGCGGCGACCAGATTCTGTGCCGACTTTTCGCCCATGCGTTCGAGACCGGCCAGTGCTTCGACGGTCAATCCAAAAAGATCGGCCGGCGTGCGAACCAGGCCACCATCGACCAGTTGATCGACCAGCTTGTCGCCCAAACCCTCGATATCGAGCGCCCGCCGCGCCGCAAAATGCAGCAGCGCCTGCTTGCGCTGGGCCGGACAATAAAGGCCGCCGCTACAACGGGCAATTGCCTCGTCTTCGCCTTTCGTTACGGTCGACCCGCATTCCGGGCAGATTTTTGGCAGCTCAAAGGGCGGGTGCAGCGGCTCGCTGCCGAACAGGTCGCGCGTCGGCCGTTTTTCGGGAACGATGGCCACAACTTCGGGAATCACATCGCCGGCCCGGCGGACGATCACCGTGTCGCCGACCCGCACATCCTTGCGCCGCACTTCGTCGATGTTATGCAGCGTCGCGTTGGTGACCGTCACGCCGCCGACAAAAACCGGTTTCAGCCGCGCCACCGGTGTAATCGCTCCGGTCCTGCCGACCTGGACACCAATGTCAAGCACCTCGGTCAGCGCTTCTTCGGCCGGAAATTTGTGGGCGATGGCAAAGCGCGGGGCGCGCGACACGAAACCGAGCCTCGCCTGCCAGTCCAGACGATTAACCTTGTAAACAACACCGTCAATGTCATACGGCAGGTTCGGGCGCGCTTCGCCAATCTCGGCAAAATAAGCCAGCAGGCCCGGCGCGCCTTGGACGACGCGGCGTTCGGCGGCCACCGGAAAGCCCCAGCCAGCAAGCGCGTCCATCAGTTCGCCGTGCGTTTCCGGCACGAGCCGGTCGGCACCTGCGCCGACACCGTAGGCAAAAAAGGAAAGCGCCCGTCCAGCAGTGATCCTCGAATCGAGTTGACGCAGACTACCGGCAGCAGCATTGCGCGGGTTGGCAAATTCCTTGTCGCCGCGTTCGCGCTGGCGGGCATTGAGTTTGGCGAAATCCGCCTTGAACATCAGGACCTCGCCGCGAATCTCGATCCGCGCCGGCCAGCCGGCACCCTGCAGGCGCAGCGGAATGCTGCGCAGGGTGCGCAGGTTGGGCGTCACGTCCTCGCCGGTCACCCCGTCGCCACGCGTCGCTCCACAGGCAAATAACCCATCCTCATAAGACAGGCTGATGGCCAGGCCATCGAATTTCGGCTCGACCGCGTAGTCGACCGCGACGGTCGTTTCCAGCCCGTCACGCACACGCTTGTCGAAGGCCTCGATCTCGGGCGCCGAGAACGCATTGTTCAACGACAGCATCGGCACGCCATGGACGCGCGGCGGAAATTCCCTGAGCGGCGTAGCACCGACCCGCCGGGTCGGCGAATCGGTCGTCAACAGTTCCGGATATTGCTGCTCAAGTTCCTGCAATTCGCGGAACAGCTTGTCATACTCGGCATCGGGAATGGTCGGCGCGTCGAGTACGTAGTAGGCATGGTTGTGCCGCTCTATTTCCGTACGCAGCGCGCGGGCGCGCTCGCCGGCAAATGCCGGTGCGGCCATCAGGAAAACAGGCGCAGCGCCTGTGCCGAACCGGCCGGCAGGCCGTAGCTGGCCATCGTCGCTTGTGGCTTGCCGATGAATTCACGCCGGATATGATCGAGCTGAACATCGTTCAGCGGCTGCCGGTTGTCATCGACCAGCGTTCCCTGCAGGGTTTCGGCAAAGCGTTTAGCCAATTCGACCATCTGCTGGAATACCCGCTCGCCGTGATCGACGCGCGGCACATCGAGGACGAAGGTCAGGCCGTGGGTCGTCACATTGCGGATTGATTCGGCCGAGAAACGGGTCGTTTCGAAATTCTGCAAGGTGAACTGGATACGGCCGAGATCGTCGGAACGGGTAAAGGCACCGTCGTTACCGAGCACCATGCCCGCGGCTTCGGCCAGTGCGCGAATCTTGGTACCGGAAAACGGTGTCCCGCGGCTGACCAGATTGACGCCGATTTCGAGGTCGACCGCAGCGCAGAAACGGTCGATCTCGGCTGCCTGATCGAGCAGGCGGCTGGCCGGCATATCGGCGACCGCCAGCAGGTCATCGGCCAGGGCGTGCATGGCGCCGGTGAAATTCGCCAGATCAGATTCGGAAACTGGTCCCATGCGGTCGACCAATTGCAGGCCGACGCGCAGGCGGCGCACCGGCGCTTCGCTGTCGGGCGCGAGACGCCCCCATTCGCGATTGCGCTCGTTGAAGCCGACCCAATGGATCGCCTTGCTGACGCGCTGCAATGCCTCGTGCTGCGAATGAATGATCTGCTCCGCCGGCACCGGGTCGACCAGTTCCATCGCGACAATGAATTCGAGACGCGGGTCGAGCAGGCTGCCGGGGACCGAACCAACCGGCAGCTCGGAAATGTCATCGTCGCCGTCGACAGGCAAAGTCGTGCTGTACACCGGCTCGCTCGCCGCCTCGTTTGCGCGCGCCTCATCCGCCGATTCTTCGGCCAGCACCGGCTCCCGGCGCTCCGCAGTGGTCTGCGGCGCGGCAGCGCGCAACGCCGGCTCGCTGCGTCGAGCGGCGGGCGCCGCCGCCTTCGGTTTTTCATCGAGCAGGACATCGTCGTGGCGCGGCTTGAGTACCGCTTCGGCCAGCTTGCGATGGCGGTATTCCTGCCACTTGTTGTAGCCGAGCACGCCGACCACCGCCGTCACGCCCAGCCCGATCAATCCCAGTTGAAGCTCGGTCATTTAAGCCGCATCCCTCATCTTCAATGCTTCCTCGATATCCACTTCGACGACGCGCGAAACGCCGGATTCCTGCATTGTCACGCCCACCAGTTGCCCGGCCATTTCCATCGCGATTTTATTATGGGAAATGAATAGGAACTGCGTGTTCGCCGACATCTTTCTAACCATACCGCAAAATCGTTCCGTATTGGTGTCATCGAGCGGCGCATCGACTTCGTCGAGCAGGCAGAACGGCGCCGGATTGAGCTGGAACATCGAAAAGACCAGCGCGATCGCGGTCAGCGCCTTCTCGCCACCGGACAGCAGGTGGATGGTCGAATTCTTCTTGCCCGGCGGCTGGGCGATGACCTGGACGCCGGCATCGAGAATTTCCTCGCCGGTCATCACCAGTTCGGCGCGGCCGCCGCCAAACAGCTCGGGAAAAAGTTGCCCGAAATGGCCGTTGACCGTATCGAAAGTGCTTTGCAGCAGTTCGCGCGTCTCGCGGTCGATGCGGCGGATGGCGTTCTCCAGCGTTTCCATCGCTTCGGTCAGGTCGGCCGCCTGCATGTCAAGGTAGCCCTTGCGCTCGGTCGCCGTTTCCAGTTCTTCCAGCGCCGCCAGATTGACCGCGCCGAGTTCGCCGATGGCGTTGCCGAGTCGGGTAATTTCGCCCTGCAATCCGGCTGGCCGGGCATTGCCGATTTCCAGCGCCAGCGCTTCTTCATTGGCGCCGGCATCCAGCAACTGCTGGGCAAACTGCTCGGTATTCAAGGCGGCGGCCTGCTCTTTCAGTTTCAGGTCGCCGATAGTTACGCGCAATGGCTCCAGACCCTGCTCGATCTTCAGGCGCTGTTCTTCAAGCGAACGCAGCGCACCGGTCGCCGCTTCCAGCGCATTGCGGCACAGCGCCAGCGCCGACTCCTTCTCCTGACGGGTGGCCAGCGCGGTCTGCAGGCTCCCTTCCATGACATCCGGCGGCGCCGCTTCGACCTGCTCGGCGCATTGCGCCCGGTCTTTCTCGATGCGGCTCAGCTCGCGCTCGGCAGTCGCCTGCTGGGCGAAGATATCCTGCAGTTTTCCCTCGGCCTCACGCAATGAAAACTGCGCTTCGCGCAAGGCACGGTCGAAATCGGCATTGCGCTCACGCTCGGCGCGCACGGCGCGTTCGCATTCGTCGAGGCGCGACTGGGCGCCGGCGACCAGCACGCGGATGCGCGACAGGCCATCGCGAATTTCGCCGATCCGCTCGTTCGCCGCCAGTTCCCGCTCGCGCTCGCCCTCCTCCTCCTCGGCCAGTTCCGCCAGTTGCTCCTGCAGGCGTTCCTTCTGTTCCTGATAACGCTCGATGGCTTGCGCCAGCTTCAGCACCTCAAGCTGCACAGCATGGACGCGCTGCTGGCGGTCGGCAACGTACTGGCGGACCTCGCCCATTTCCACCTGTTTGTCGTCGATCTGCTCGTCGAGCACCTGCAACTGCTCGCGGATCGCCGCGGCCTGTTCCTCGGCCAGCGCAATGTCTTCGGCCAGCGTTTCGATTTCGCGCTGGCGTTCGAGCAAACCGTGTTCGCCCTGATCCGGCGCGAAGAAAGTCACGCTGCTGCGCGTCAGCAAATCGCCGCCGCGCGTCACGACAAGGCCGCCATCGGCCAATTCGCCGCGCATCGCCAGCCCTATTTCCAGCGTTTCGGCAATGCGGATCGCCCCCAGCCAGTCGGCCAGCACGGCGCGAATCGCCGGGTCGTTGCTGCGCACGCGGGCGGCCAGTGTTTTTGCGCCAAATTCGCCGTCGACCGCAACATTACCGGCCAGCACGACCGACAAGCGCGCTTCGGGCCGATCAAGCAGCCATTCGTCCAGTTTGTCCGGATCGTCGCAGGCGATGGCGCTCAGCCGCTCGCGCAGCACAGCTTCGACCGCGTATTCCCAGCCGCTGTCGACATGTATTTTCTGCCACAGCGGCGGCGCGTTTTCCAGATTGTGCCGGCGCAGCCATTCCGGCAACTTGCCGCTCTGTTGGGTGCGCGCCTGCATCTGTTCGAGCGCGGCGCGGCGCGCCTGGCCGGCCGCCAGTTCGCGTTCGATCCGCTGCAACCCGCCCTGCACCTCGCGCCGTTGCGCCTCGACCTGCGGCAGTTCCTGCTGCAACTGCTGCAATTGATCCTGATCGCCGGCCAATTCCTCGCGCAGCAGCGACAACTCCTCCTCTTTCCCGGCCAGATCGAGTTCGTCCGGGACGTTCATGCCACCGCTTTCCTCGCGCAGACGCTCGCGACGCTGGGTGATGGCCTGCAGGGCACGCTGGGCATGCGCCTTGTTGGTCAGCTCGACTTCCAGCTTCTGCTCGCCGGTTGTTGTCCGCGTCCGCAAGCGCTGTAGCTCTTCCTGTGCCTGCGCATGATCTTCCTCGACCTGCGGCGCGATGTTCATCTGCTGCTGCAGGCGCTCCTCGGCCTCGTCAACGCGCAGACGGGTAATTTCCTGCAATTCTTCCCATTTTTGCCGGTCGACCGCCAGTTTTTCCGCAGCCTGGCGCCAGTGGGTCGATTCATCCTCCAGTTGCACCAGGCGCGCCTCGAGTTGATTGCGCGATTCGCGGCGATGGCGGATCTCGGCTTCGAGCCGCGCCACTTCCGCATTGGCGTCGTACATCTCGCTTTGCGCCTGATGCAGCGCGTCGCCAGCGGCGAAATGCGCCTCGCGTGTTTCCTCGGCGCGCGCCTCGGTTTCGCGCAGTGCGGCGTTCTGCGCTTCGAGTTCGGTGACGGCGCGCTCGACTTCGAGCGACAGACGCTGCCGCTCGGCCTCGGCTTCGCGCTTCTTCAGCAGCCACAGCACCTGCTGGCGCTGCACCAGTTGTTCGTTCAGCGTGTGATAGCGGCGTGCGACTTCGGCCTGCGCTTCGAGCTTTTCCATCTGGTTGCCGAGTTCGAGGCGGATATCCTCGACCCGCGTCAGATTCTCGCGGGTATCCTCGAGCCGCCCGTTGGTTTCCTTGCGCCGCTCCTTGTAACGCGTAACGCCGGCTGCTTCCTCGAGAAAGACGCGCAGATCGTCCGGCTTGGCCTCGATGATGCGTGAAATCATGCCCTGGCCGATAATGGCGTAGGCACGCGGTCCGAGGCCAGTACCGAGGAAGAGATCGGTGATGTCCTTGCGCCGGACCTTCAGGTTGTTGATGAAGTAGTCCGATTGCCCGCTGCGGGTCAGCACCCGCTTGACCGCCAATTCGGTGTATTGCGACCACTGGCCAAGCGCCCGCCCAAGCAGATTCTCAAAAATCAGTTCGACCGAGGCGCGGGCCACCGGCTTGCGGCTGGTCGTTCCATTAAAAATGACATCCTGCATCGACTCGCCGCGCAGTTCGGAAGCCTTCGACTCGCCGAGCACCCAGCGCACGGCATCCATGATGTTGGACTTGCCACAGCCATTGGGGCCGACGACGCCAACCAGCTGTCCCGGCAGGGCCACGACAGTTGGATCGACAAAGGATTTGAAGCCGGCGAGTTTGAGTTTGGTGAGGCGCATCGGGTGGCGGCAGCGGCAGAAATACCCAGCCTTGACGGGGGCCGTATAATACCATCCGCCCCATTTAGACGAGTCCCAGCATGCCCAGCCAACCGACGAAAAATCTCGAAACCTTCCCCAATCCGGCGGTCGACCGCGACTTTCACATCCACATGCAGATTCCGGAATTCACCTGCCTGTGCCCGAAAACCGGCCAGCCCGACTTCGCGACGCTGGTCCTCGACTACATCCCCGACCAGACCTGCGTCGAACTCAAGAGCCTCAAGCTCTACATCTGGTCCTACCGCAACGAGGGCGCCTTCCACGAGGCCGTCACCAACCGCATTCTCGACGACCTGGTCGCCGCCACCGCACCGCGCTTCATGCGCCTGACCGCCAAGTTCTACGTGCGCGGCGGGATATTCACCAATGTCGTCGCCGAATTCCGCAAGCCGGGCTGGCAACCGGTGCCGCGCGTCGATCTCACGGTTTTCGACAGCGAATCGAACACCCGCGGCTAAATGGAAGCCGATGATCGCTTCCTCGCCCGTGCCCTCGAACTGGCGCTCAAGGGCGGCGAACTGAACGAAGGCGGCCCGTTCGGCGCCGTCATCGTGCGCGACGGCAGAATCATCGGCGAAGGCTGGAACCGCGTGGTGTCCAGCAGCGACCCCACCGCGCATGCCGAAATCGGCGCCATTCGCATGGCCTGTGCCGCAGTCGACAGCTTCCATCTGCCCGAAACCACACTCTACGCCTCCAGCGAACCGTGCCCGATGTGCCTCTCCGCCGCCTATTGGGCGCGCATCGGACGCATCGTCTTCGCCAACAGCCGTGCCGAGGCAGCCGCCATCGGCTTCTGCGACGACGCGTTGTACGGCGAACTGAACCGCCACTTTTCGGCGCGCAGCATCGTCATGGAACACCACCCGATGCCGGACTCGCTGCTGCCACTGCAACGCTGGGCCAGCAACCCGCAGCGCACGCCTTATTGATCAACGAAAGGGGTCAGATGTGCTCCCCTTTTATTCCGCTACACCATCGATGAACCCATATGGGGCAGCAGGCGCGCGCCGGATTCTCGCAAGCGTTTCGCCATCAGTTGCAACAACAACAAGAGAAGCTTGTTTCCCAGACGCGGCTGAGCGACCAGAATATCGTTGAGCGCCTTGCGATCGAGTACGGCGAAATCGACCGGTTCGGTCGCAATACAGGTGGAAAAGCGTGCCTGTCCGTCGATCAGCGACATTTCCCCGAGCGAGGCGCCCGGCCCGACGGCGGCAATGAACTTCGTCGAACCATCGTTTGCCTGCTTGACGACATTCACCTTGCCGGTCAGCAGAATGACCAGAAAATCCCCGAAATCCCCTTCCCTGATCAGCACGCCGTGGCGCGGGGCAGTGTAGCAGACCATGAAATCACACAGCGCTTCGAATTCCTGGTTGCTGAATTCTTCGAACAGCGAGACATGGTCGATGACCTCAAGAATTTCCTGGGCAAAGCGCGTTGCTTTTCCAAGGTATTCGAAACCGGCGAAGGTACTTTGGGGAGTTCCGAACAGCGCTGTGGTCAATGCCGTTCGACGCGAAATTCCAGTCGGTTACCCTGCGCGTCGATGACGCTGCCTTTCCAAGAGCGGCAGCTGATCGCCTCCCAATGCACGGGGATGCGCCGACCATCGCTGCAGCGCACGACGCCCTCGCCACCTTCCCCACTGCAACTGCCAGGCGTAGTTGAAGCCGAGGGCGGCAACGCCTGGCCGTCGCAGATCAAATGCCCGGCCGGGTCGTTCAGCACGAAGCGCCCGCCGCCGCTGTTGCCCGGGTACCCCTTGCCGCGCAACTCGCCGGGCACGTCGCTCAGCGTGCCGCGTGCCTGGTAGCCGACGGCACAAGCGGCCAGCAGGGACAGGGCCAGGAAGCCCGCGGCCAGACGATAATTCTTCATGCGTACCCGGAAACCGCAGGCGCTCACGCAATATCGAGGTGTTCGTCGATAAATTCACGAACCCAGTGATCGGCCTTGGCACTGGAAAAGCGCCCGACAATTTCGCCATTGACGAACAGCAGGACGGTGGGGAAACCACGCAGGCCATAACGTCCGGCAAGCTTCATGTTGGCGCCCTCGTCGACTTCGACCTTGGCCATTTTCAGCTTGCCGGCATGATCGGCGATGACCCGTTCAAGCACCGGCGTCAGCGCCCGGCATGGCGGGCACCAGTCGGCCCAGAAATCGACCATGATCGGTACGGTATGCGACGCTTCGATGACGTCGCGGTCGAAGTGTTCAAGGTGTGTATCGAAAATCAGACCGGCGGTGCGGCGGGCAAGCGTATGTGGCATAAAAATCACGAGCGAGAATGACAACCCGTCCATTTTGCCTCAAAGATGGCACTTTCCGGCGACAGCACGATTGCCGGCACGGCAGTGCAAGGCATTTTCAGCGATAATTCCCGCTTTGCCACTCCATTCGGCACCCGACGTGAATCCGCATCTAGCCCAACTCCAGCCCTACCCTTTCGAAAAGCTGCGCACCCTGTTCGCGGGCGTCACGCCCAATCCGCAATACAAGGAAATCAAGCTCTCCATCGGCGAACCGCAGCACCCGACGCCGCTCTTCATCATGGAAGCGCTGGCAAATGGACTGAAAGGGCTGGCCAATTACCCGACGACGCAGGGCATTCCGGCCCTGCGCAACGCGATTGCCGCCTGGTGCCAGCGCCGCTACGGACTCGAACTGAATGCGGAAAACGAAATCCTGCCGGTCAATGGCTCGCGCGAGGCACTTTTTTCGTTTGCCCAAACCGTCATCGACCCCTCGGTTTCCAAAACTCGTGGCCATGTTCCGCTGGTCGTCAGCCCGAATCCGTTCTACCAGATCTACGAAGGGGCCGCCTACCTGTCAGGTGCCGAACCACGTTTCCTGAACACCCTGCCGGAAAACGATTTCGCCTTCGACTACAGCACACTCAGCGACGCGGAATGGTCACGCGTCCAGTTGTTTTACGTCTGCTCGCCGGGCAACCCGACCGGCAAGGTGCTGTCGCTGGCCGACTGGAAAACGCTGTTCGACCTGTCCGACAAGTACGGCTTTATCATCGCCTCCGACGAATGCTATTCGGAAATCTATTTCGACGGAGCCAACCCGCCGATCGGCGGGTTGCAGGCCGCGCAATTGCTCGGTCGCTCGAACGAACGGCTGGTCATGTTCTCCAGCCTGTCGAAACGCTCCAACGTGCCGGGTATGCGCTCCGGTTTCGTTGCCGGCGACGCGGCGATCATCAAGAAATTCCTGCTTTACCGCACCTACCATGGCTGCGCCATGCCGCCGCCAGTGCAGACCGCCTCGGTCGCTACCTGGAACGACGAGGCGCATGTTCTCGACAACCGCAACCAGTACCGCGAGAAATTCGCCGCCTGCACGCCGCTGATCGGCGAAGTGCTCGGCACCGGCATGCCGGCCGCCAGCTTCTACCTGTGGGACAGGACGCCGATCGCCGACACCGACGATGCGACGTTCGAGCGAATGTTCGCCGTCAA
>CAZGPO010000059.1:0-387 GCA_964527745.1 uncultured Dechloromonas sp. | reverse complement strand
GTAGACAAACTCGCACCCATCAACGACACCGAGTTCGCCCGCGGCCTGCTCGAACACTATAATGTCATCATTCTGCCCGGCAGCTTCCTGGCCCGCGAGGTCAATGGCGTCAATCCGGGCGCCGGTTTCGTTCGCATCGCACTGGTCGCCTCACTGGCCGAGTGTCTCGATGCGGCTGGCCGGATTCGCCAATTTGTCCAACAACTTTAATCGGAGACCCGTTTCATGACCCATCATCTGCAAGCCACCATCGAAGAACTCTGGGAACGCCGCACCGAACTGTCGCCCCAGTCACCGCCGACGACCATTGCCGCCATCAACTCGGCGGTCGGCGAACTGGATTCCGGCAAGCTGCGCGTTGCTGAAAAGATCGCTGGCGAGTGGTTC
>CAZGPO010000058.1:0-11288 GCA_964527745.1 uncultured Dechloromonas sp. | reverse complement strand
TGCTCGACATGCTCAACCCGATGCACCGCCTGTGGTCGGACGGGCGCTGGAACAAGCTCACCGTGGCGCACGGCTGCTACTGGAAGAAATGCAGCTTCTGCGACATCAGCCTCGACTACATCGGCCGCTACGACGGCGCGCCGGCCGCGCTGCTGGTTGATCGCATCGAAAGCATCATCGAAGAAACCGGCCAGACCGGTTTCCATTTCGTCGACGAAGCCGCGCCGCCCAAAGCGCTCAAGGCGCTGGCCGACGAGCTGCATAAGCGCAACCGGGCGATTTCGTGGTGGGGCAACATCCGCTTCGAGAAGTCATTCACCCCCGAGCTCTGCCTCCAGCTCGCCGACAGCGGCTGCATCGCCGTCTCCGGCGGCCTCGAAGTGGCGTCCGACCGCCTGCTGCAGCTGATGAAAAAAGGCGTCTCGGTCGACCAGGTCGCCCGCGTCACCCGCGCCTTCAGCGACGCCGGCATCCTGGTCCATGCCTACCTGATGTACGGCTTCCCGACGCAAACGGTGCAGGACACCGTCGATGCGCTCGAATACGTCCGCCAGCTGTTCGCCGAGAACTGCATCCAATCCGGCTTCTTCCACCGCTTCGCGTGCACCGTTCATTCGCCGGTCGGCAAGAACCCGGCCGAGTATGGCATCAAGCTCAAGGCGCTGCCGCCGATCAGCTTCGCGACCAACGACGTCGAATTCATCGACCCCACGGGCGTCGACCACGACGCGCTCGGCCAGGCGCTGAACAAGGCGCTGTACAACTACATGCACGGCATCGGCCTCGACGAGGACGTCCGCGCCTGGTTCGACATGCGCGTGCCGAAACCGCGGGTCGGGCGCCACTTCATCGCCAAGGCGCTGGCCGGCGGCCGCCACTGAGATGCGAGTCCGCGACGACACCCCGCCGACGCCGCGCGGCCTGCGCGTCGCGCTGCTTTTCGCGCTGGCCGCCCACCGCCTGAGCGGCTATTACGAGCACGGCCAGTGGCTGACCGACGCCCAGGGCGCCAGCCTCGCCGCCGACTGGCTCGCCCGCTCGAAAAATGCGCTACGCCTCACCGAACGCCGCGAGCTATCCGCCATCAGCGACCAGTTTGCCCGCGAGATCGCCAACCAGCTATCGCGCGAGGCCGGGCTGTATACGGCGCATGAGATGATGGAAGCGCTCGACCCCAACTACCACTCCGAACTCGCCGAAACGATGCTGGCGGAGTGCGCGCGGCGACTTGGTGAATCACCGGCCGATCGCCACGGTCAACCGGAGAAATAACGCGAATTCAGCGCGCCACGCCAAGCCGCCTCGTCGAATAGCAGATCGCACACCACCCGCTCGCTGCCCGCGTTTTCCAGCACCAATTCCCCGGCCCGTTGCAGGCGCTTATCGGCAAACACCGTGCTAAGGCGTTCAAGTAGCGCCTGTTTGTAGGCCGTATCGTCCGAGTCCTTCAACTGCAAGCCCTTGGTTTCAAGCACCACGGTACGCGCCTCGCCATCCTGCGTCGTATAGGCAAAGACGAAGTCGGGATACACCTTGTGGCGCTTCCAGCCCTGCAAACCATACTGCGTCTTCGCGACATTGCGATGCCACCAGCGCAAGGCGGCCTGTGTATCGAGATAAGCGGCGCAAGCCTTCTCGTAGTTGTTCAAGTCAGGCGTCAGCAAGGCCGGCTCCAGCAGGCTCTTTTCCACCGGCCGCAGATCATCGCGCACCAACGGCATCGGCTGACCGGAGAGCGGCAAGTCGTAACTTTCCGGCAACTCGTAATCATGCTGATCAGCGCGCAACGCGAATTCGACTCGTCCTGCGCCGGTCAATTGCAAGAACACCACCTCGGCCAGCCGATCGCGCTCAGCCTCCACATCGGCGCGCAAACGCTCGATCAGCCCGGCGCTCGCCGCCGCCAGCGCGTTTTCATCGAAGCCGCCGGCCAGCAGCCGCGCCACGGCCGCATTCACCCAATCCCACACCAACCACGGGTTGGGCGCGAGGTCGATGAGCGCCCGCACCAGCCGCGCCCGATCCAGCCGGCCCCGATCTCCATTTCCTGCCGTCGGCGTTGCGCCCTGCCGGTAAGCGCCGGCTTTCAGGATATCCAGCCCGACGTCGAACTGCTCGGCCAGCGGATTGCGCGCATCAGGCGCCCAACCCTGCGCCAGCCGCTCACTCGAAAACTCGCCCCACGGCAGGCACGACAGAATATCGCTTTCGTAGACCAGTTCGCGCCGGCTGCCGTCTTCCTCCACCCAGGTCACGCGCGGCAGGAAGAGGCGCACGCCGGCGAAGGCCGGGCGGCGCTTCAGCGGGAAGCTCGCCGGTTTCTCGCCGCCGCCCTCGCCGCCACTCACCGCAAGCGCCAGATCGCCCATGCCCTCGCCTTCCAGCGACTTCTTGATCGCCTTGACCACCTCGCCGGTGCGTGCGTCGTGGCAGAGCACATAGCAGGCGTCGAGCGCCGCGCGCCCGGTCTTGGCGACATGCGGCTGGCGCAGGATGCGCCCGACCAGTTGCGTCATCGCCGCCGGGTTGCGCCCGGCCGCCAGCGCGCACAGCACGTAGGCAAAAGGACAATCCCAGCCCTCCTGCAGCGCCTGCTTGGTGATGATGACGCGAACCTCGCACTGCGGAGAAAGCAGGTCGATGTTCTCCGGCGCCTTCAGATCGTTCTTCTCGGAGGTCTTGATGGCAATTTGCCGCTCGCTGAACCCCAACTGGAGCAAATAAGCCTTGGCATCCTCGGCGTGGATGAAGCCGGCAT
Organism: uncultured Dechloromonas sp.; assembly: GCA_964527745.1. Classification (GTDB taxonomy): domain Bacteria; phylum Pseudomonadota; class Gammaproteobacteria; order Burkholderiales; family Rhodocyclaceae; genus Azonexus. Next base: position 8,530 of record CAZGPO010000058.1, on the reverse strand, counting down.
CGCGCAAGTCCGCGCCGGTGCGCTCCACCTGCACCAGCAGCATCGGCCGGATATAGCGCGCCGTTTCCGCCTGCAAGCCGGTTGCCTCGCTTTGCAAAGTATCCAGCCGCGCCACGGAGGCCGCCAGACAACTCTGCCAGTCGTTCCAGTGCTGCACATCCACATGGATAGGCAGCTTGATCATCTGCGCCTCGTCCAGATCGGTGCCGCGAATATCGACCAGAATGTTGGAGCCGCTCGCCTTGCTTGAGGCTACGCGCGGCGTCGCCGACAGTTCCAGCAAGAACGCCGGATTGAAGCCGTCCAGTGTGCGCAATGCGTTCTCGGTATAGGCGTGGTGCCCCTCGTCCATCACCACCACCGGCCGCAGCAGGCGCATCACATTGCCGAGCGAACTCTTGACGATGCTTCCCTTCTGCGCCCGCGCGCCCTCCTGGCTCTGCCCCCACGGGGCATACACATCGAGGTTCGGCACCTGCGCCAGCAAGTCCCAATGCCCTTCTACATCGTCCTCTGCCGGCAAAAAACCCTGCACATTGCCCCGGTCCTTGAAGAATCGCAGCGTCTCCTTGCTCTGGCGCGCGGCGGAAGCCAACATCAGCACCATCACGCACAGATTGCCCGCCACATCCAGGCGCGACAGCGGCGAATTCTTCTCCAGAATCTTCACCCGCCCCGCTCCGGTCACGTTCAGCAGTTGCCGATAGGGATGGTCGCGATCGTTCAGCGCCTTGAGTGTCTGCCGGTAAATCGCATCGTTCGGCACTATCCAGAGCACCAGCCCGGCATGGCGGCTCAGGTAGGCCGACGACACCTTGGCGACGGAAGCCGCCGCCAGCAGCGTCTTGCCACCGCCAGTCGGCACCTTGAGACAAACATTCGGAATCGGCCGTCCCGCACCATCGAAGCGGCTGGAATGCGCCAGATCGGCAAAAGCCGGTGGCAAAGCACCGCGTGACTTCAGCGCCTGCCAAGCCGCACGCGGAAAATCCCCCACCTCCCGCGCCTGTTGCGCCATGTTCGGAATCGCCAGCAGCGCCGTTTGCGCCGCCAGCGCATTCGGCGCCTGCGTTTTCAATTCCGCCAGATAGCCATCCAGCGCCTGCAACACCCGCGCCTGGAAATCCTTCAACTGGATACCGCCGATTCCCCTGACGGCAGCAGCGTGGCGTCGGGGTTGCCAGAACACCCGGCCGTCGCGCTCGATGTAGCCGCGCAGGCGCTCATCCAGCACATCCTGCAAGCGAATCACATCCACTTTATATAGAAGCTCGGCCTCTTCGAACTGGCTGCTTAGGCGGGCGAAATCACTACGCGACATCTCCGGTCCGTCGATGGCCAGGTCGATATCGGACGCATTGCGGTAATTTCCCTGCGCCCTGGAGCCGAACAAGACCACGCGCTCCAGTTTCGGCGTCGTCTCGAAAATGCGCTGCAATTTGGCAATCGCACTTGGCGCGATACCCGAATCGCGCCGAGTCGCCAACGCATCCGAGCGATCTATATCCACAACGCTCATTTACCGACAATCTGCCTGGACAATGCCTCGACAAGCGCCTCGAAGGCCTGAATCCCCTGCCCTCGCACAAAACCGGCAATCTCGATAGCCTTCTGCTCGTTGTATTCGTGGCTCGTGTCATTGCGGTATTCGCGCATCGAATCCCACAACTCCGCATCGGCGATCAAATGTGCCTCAAAGGCCTCAGGCAACACTGCATACGCCTTCGCCGGGATATTTGCCCCTTTGTCCTTGAGAAAACGGAACATCGTTTTCCAGGCCATCTCGAACGCCATTTCGAAGCGTTGAATGATCGAATCGCGCACGAAGGAAGTTTCGTTCTCTGCCAAAGCCTCCTTCAAGCGGAGAAGTGCTTTCTGAAAATACTCGAACTGCAAATCGAGCCGTTCTGCGTCGTATTTAACCATCACCCCTCCCGATACAAGACAAACGGCAGCGGCGCGTAGTCGAGGCCGTGGTCCTTCAGCTGGCGGTTGCTCAGGTACTTGGCCGGCGCGAAAACCAGGTGACCTTTCGGTTCTCCGCGCGGCGCATCGTAGGCCAGGCCCCAGTCGCGCATGCTCGCCGCCACCGACAGCGTCAGCGCCGCCGCCGGGCTTTTCAGGAAATTGAGGTCGGGTTCGTAGATCAGCCAGACGTGCTTGTCCTTCGCCTCGCCCAGATACCATTGCGGGCGGTTGGCGGGAATGGCCGGCAGCGTGCCGCCGGTCGCCGTGTAGAACAGCCAGGCGCCGAGCGCCTCGAAAGGCGGCAGCGATTCGCCGGAGAGCAGCTTTTCCAGATCCACCGCCTCGCCCAGCGTGCAGTAGGTGAATTCGCCGCCCAGACCGGGCGCCATTTCGGAAATGCTGCGCACACCCTCGACGCGCAGCACGCCGTCGTCGAGCTTGACCTCGATTTTGCCGAATTTCTGCGGTCGACCGTGGGAAGCCTGTTCGACCAGATCGCCCGGCGTGTCGGAGAAGCCGTGCTCGCGCTTGATCGCCTCGACCTTCTTCAACCATTCAGCGGCCTTCTTGAACTGGCTGAAGGTGATTTTTTCCTCCAGCAGGGTTTCGCGCTGCGTGCCGACCCAGGCGTAACCCTTGATCGCGCGGCGCACGCGCTCGGCGGTCAGGCGGTCGGCGTAATCCTCGCCCTCGACGAGGATGAACCTGCGCCGCCCGCCGTCCCTGGCATTGGCCTTGAGCACAGCGTGGGCAGTGGTGCCGGAGCCGGCGAAGGAATCAAGGATCAGGGAATCAGTATTTGTTGCAATTTGCACGATTCGCTCAACCAAACTAACCGGCTTTGGTGCGTGAAGCCCAAAATCATCCTCGGAGTGGAAAATCTGCATCAAGTGCTTCTTGGACTCTTCAGTATCGCCAACTTCACTTGCCAGCCAAAGCGTATCCGGCACTAAGCCCTTTGCTTCATCTGGGAACTGTTTTATTCGAGGCAAACCATCGCCATCCTTCGGCCAATAAACCTTTTTTTCTATGTCGCGAAGCCGAATGAATTCGGATTCTGTTGCACCCCAACAACGTCCCTTGGGAGGAAACAGCTTTTTACCGGTCGGTGAGGTTATTTCATATTGCTGGTTCTTCCGGCTTCCCTGTGCCGAAAATGGAATGGACTTCCAAACTCCTCGCTCATCGTTATCTGGATTGCTATAGCCTTCCTCAGAGGCATCAAGCAGTTTCCGAAAGGATTTCCAATCGTCAACCGATCCTTTGGAATAAACCAGCAAGTGATCAACACTTGGAGAAAGGGCAGCACGATTCTCACGTGAAGTGCGCTTCTGCCATACGATTTGACCGACGCAACTCTCCTCCCCAAAAATCTCATCCAGCATCATCCGCGCCCGGTGCACCTCGTTGTCGTCGAGCGTGATCCAGATCGAGCCGGTATCGCTCAGCAGTTCCCTCAGCAGCACGAGGCGCGGCCACATCATGCACAGCCATTTGTCGTGGCGTAGCAGGTCGTCGCCATCGACCGGGTTGGTGGAGAGCCATTCGCGCATGATCGGCGAGTTGACGTTGTCGCTGTAGCACCAGCCTTCGTTGCCGGTGTTGTACGGCGGGTCGATGAACACCAGATCGACCGCCCCGGCGTAGCGCGGCAGCAGGCTCTTCAGGGCGTGCAGATTGTCGCCGTGGATGACGAGGTTACTGGCCAGGTCGGCCGGACCGACGCCTTTTTCCGGGTGCGGAAGCAGCGGCCGGTAGGGCACGCCGAGGTGATGGTTGTAGACGTATTCCTTACCCTTGAAGACGATTTCCGGCATGGCGTCGCGCTTTGGTTCGAGATCGAACCGCGAGTTTACCCCGCCCGGCGGGCTTTTCACATGTGAAGGAAAATTTCGTTTTTGGGCGTTTTTTCCGGTAGACCGCAAGGATCGGGTAAATTGCGCCCTTTCCGGGAGAAATGCATGCGAAACGAAGCGGAATGGCAGGCTGCCGTCGGGGATTTTTGCCGCGTGGCGGCCAGACATATTCTGAAGGGCGCGACCTTCGCCGAGCTCCGCGCGCGCCTGACGCCCCTGATCGACGGCCTGCTTGATGAGATGGGGATGCCGGCCGACGTTCGCGCGCCCGGCCTGCGCGAGGCAATGGCGACAACTTTCGCCATCGAAATCTGGAACGCGACGCCGATCCCGGAAAACCGCTTTCGCCCGCGCAAGCTGGCCAAGCCGGAGCGCAACGCACCCTGTCCTTGCGGTTCCGGACTCAAGTTCAAGCAATGCTGCGCCAATCTGCCACCGCTCGACCTGGGCATCAGCAAGGAATTGATGCTGGCGGAGGTACTCGACCTGTTGCCGGCCAGGGCACTGGCCGAGGCACCGCTGTGCGAATTGCATCCGGACGCGCTGGCCATCGTCGCCCAACGCTGGCTGGACGAGGCGCAGCCAAAAAAGGCGGTCGGCTTGCTGGAGCGTTATTTCAAGCACTTGGCGCAACTCGACGGGCGCGCCGAATTGGCGGCCGACACCTTGCTGAATGCTTATCTGGACACCAACGCGCCGCGCAAGAAGCAGAAGTTCGTCGATGCCTTGAAGGCCGCACCGGACAAGGAGCTACGTTCCTGTGGCTGGCAGCGGCAGGCGACGATCTGCAGCGACCGGGGCGATTACGCCGGTGCCTGGGAGGCTTTTCGCGAGGCGCAGCGCCATGCGCCGAATGTGCCGGCACTGTCGCATCTGGAGGTATTGCTGCTGCTTTCCGAAGGTCGCGACGCCGAGGCCAGTGCGCGTGCCGATTTCTGGATCGCCCGCCTGCAACACGACGCCAAGTACGATCACAGCGAACTGATCGAAGCCCTGCGCAACATGGTGGGCGGCGACGTCGGCAAGATGAAAATGATGCATCTCGCTCGTGGCCCGCTTGGCCTGCTGGCCGATGCCATCGCCCACTGGCCGGCGCCGGCCTGTGCCTACCGCCTGGTCGGCGGCTGCGAGCTGGAGGCCAAAGCGGACCTCGCCCGGCTGGAAAATCGCTGGATGGACCTTCGCGAAGGCAGCGACCTGGAGAACCTGATCGCCTTTGCCGCGCAGCATCCGCAAAGCGGACAATCGTTCATGATCCTGCGCGACCTCAGCGAATTCGCCCTGATGCTGGAAGGCGGCGTACCGGGTAGCGGCGAGGCCCTGTCGCGTGAGGTTCTGAAACGCGGCGAAGCGTTGCGACAAACCGTGCTGATCCAGCTCAAGGCGCTGAAAAAGGAACTGCCCTGGGGCTTCTTGAACAACCGGCCGATGCTGTCGCTGGTCGAATATTACGTTGACGCCTTCGGCGACACGCGGCGCGAAGAATGCCTGGACCTGATGCGCTGGAGCGTGACGACGGCCAACCCGACCGACAACACCGGCCTGCGCGAACGCCTGATCCACGGCCTGGTAGCGACCGGCCGCGCCGAGGAAGCCATCGCCATCGCCGCTGCCTACCCGGACGATTTTGCCTCGACCGAATACGGCCGCGTACTGGCCCATTTTGCCGCTGGCCAGCCGGACGTGGCTGAAGCTACCTTGCACCGTGCCTTCGAGCGCTTTCCCAAGGTCTGGAAAATGCTGCACGCCGCCAACCCGAAACGGCCTCGCTCGAAAAACCCCGGCTACATCACGATCGGCGGCGACGATGAAGCCTGGGAATACCGCGCCAGCCACCTCGACCTGTGGCGCTCGACAGGGACGCTGAAGTGGAGCATGGGAATTCGCATGCCGTCGACAAGCAAGGTAAAAGCGCCGCCACCCGCGCCGGACGGACAAGGGAAACTGCTATGAACAGAGCGCCGAATCCGGTACGAAGCGTCTGGTTCGATTTCCCGGATGTAATCATTCATGCCTCCGAAACGGCAGTAAAGAAGCATCCCTGCTATGACGCTGCAAAAGCTGGCGACTGCGATGCTGCATTTCAGTTGGTGCAAGAAACAATTTCCCCTGAGGCTGTTCGGCGGATCATTGACCTGGCTGGCAATCGCCAGCCGCTACTCGCCTCGGCACACGCGCTGGAGAAGACGGGTGTCAATGCCATTCCGGAAGCCCTTGCAGAAGAACTGGGCGCGCGAATCGGTTTTCCGGTCGACAGCTCGATTGTTCAGATCAATGTGGTAGGTCACACGGGCGCCAATGGATTCACCCGGCTTGCCAGGCAGGCTCTGTTCGACGGCAGTGTGCTTGCCGGCAAGGATTATTTGTTGGTAGACGACTTCATCGGACAAGGCGGAACACTCGCAAATCTTAGAGGTCACATCGAAGCGCATGGCGGCTGTGTGATCGGAGCTACTGTCTTGACCGGCAAGCCCTTCTCCGCCAGACTCGCCCTATCCGACGAACAACTGACAGTATTGAGAGCAAAACATGGACACCTCGAAGCCTGGTGGTTCGAGCGCTTCGGTTACGGCTTCGACCGCCTTACTCAATCGGAAGCTCGCTACCTCGAACGCAGCCCGGATGCTGACACCATCCGAAATCGAATTATTGCGTCAGAGTAAGCAGGAAATTGCTGAGCGCTATCGATCCACACATAAGGCAGCAGCCTGAAAAAAGGCCGGATTTCCGGCCTTCGTTTTTTGCACCAGACCGCCAACATGAGCAATCAACCCGATCTTTTTGCTGCCCCCGCTAAACCCCTTGAAGACGATGACGCCGTGCAGGTTGCGGAACCTGGGGTAACGGCCGAAACGCCAGTCGTCGTGGTGGCCGATGAAGCCAATGCCGGCGAATTGCCCGACGAAATCCTCGACGCCGGCGAACCGCCCGCCCTGCCCCCGGCCGCCGCCGGTCCGGCCGGGGACATCCCGTCGCCTGCCGACTACGCCGCCCGCCGCTATCTCGAATACGCGATGAGCGTCGTCACCGGCCGCGCCCTGCCCTCGGCCGCCGACGGCCAGAAGCCGGTGCAGCGCCGCATCCTCTATGCCATGCACCGCATGGGCCTGTACAAGAGCCCGCGCCACGTCAAGTCGGCCCGGGTGGTCGGCGACGTCATCGGCAAATACCACCCGCACGGCGATTCCTCGGTCTACGACGCGATGGTGCGCATGGCGCAGGACTGGAGCCTGCGTTACCCGATCGTCGACGGCCAGGGCAATTTCGGCTCGCGCGACGGCGACAACGCCGCCGCCATGCGCTATACGGAAGCCCGGCTGACGCCGATCGCCGAGTTGCTGCTGGCCGAAATCGACGAAGGCACGGTCGACTGGAAGCCCAATTACGACGGCGCCAACGACGAACCGGCGCTGCTCCCGGCCCGCCTGCCGTTCTGCCTGCTCAATGGCGCTTCCGGCATCGCCGTTGGCATGGCGACTGAAATCCCGGCGCACAACCTTCACGAAGTGGCGTCTGCTGCGGTCAACCTGATTAAAGACCCGAATTTCACAGAGGACCAGGTGCTGGCGCTGATTCCCGGCCCCGATTACCCGGGCGGCGCGCAGATCATTTCGACGCCCGAAGAAATCGCCACTACCTACAAGAGCGGTCGCGGCAGCCTGCGCGTGCGCGCCAAGTGGAAAATCGAAAACCTGGCGCGCGGCCAGTGGAAGCTGGTCATCACCGAACTGCCGCCGGGCGTGTCGACCGCCACCGTGCTCTCGGAAATCGAAGCCTGCTCGAACCCGGTGGCCAAGGAAAAAGCCGGCAAGAAGGTGTTCACGCCGGAACAGCTCAACCTCAAAGCGGCCTTCCTGTCGGCCATTTCGGAAAGCGGCGTGCGTGACGAATCGGGCAAGGAACACGCCGTCCGCCTCGTCATCGAACCGGCTTCATCGCGCCAGGGGCAGGACGACCTGGTCCGCATGCTGCTCGCCCACACCAGCCTGGAAACCAACGCCTCGATCAACCTGACCGTCCTCGGCGTCAATGGCACGCCGCGCCAGGCTTCGCTGTACAGCATGATTGCGGAATGGTGCCGGTTCCGCCTGTCGACCGTGGAAAGGCGCACGCGCCACCGGCTGACCGCTGCCGAAAAGCGCATCCACATCCTCGAAGGTCGCCAGGCCATCCTGCTCGACATCGACAAGGTCATCAAGGTCATCCGCAGATCGGACGACCCCAAGGCCGACCTGATCAAGCAATTCAAGCTGACCGAGATCCAGGCCGAAGACATCCTAGAAATCCGCCTGCGCCAGCTGGCACGGCTGGAAGGCATCAAGATCGGCGAGGAACTGGCGAAGCTGCGCGAGGAAGCAGCCGGACTGAACAAGCTGCTCGATTCCGACGAAGCCCTGCGCGCCTGCGTCGCGGCCGAAATCGAGGCCGACGCGAAGAAATATGGCGACGACCGCCGCACCTTCATCGAAGCCGCCGACAAGGTGACGATGTCGGATGCCAAGACGGTTTCCATCGTCGATGAGCCGACCACGCTGATCGTCTCGAAACACGGCTGGCTGCGCTCGCGAACCGGCCACAACATCGACCCGACGCAGCTCAGTTTCCGCTCCGGCGACAGTTTGCTCGCCTGCCTGCCCTGCCGCACCGTCAACCAGCTGGTGCTGCTCGACACCCGGGGCCGGGCTTATTCGATCGCTGCATCCGAC
>CAZGPO010000057.1:0-11298 GCA_964527745.1 uncultured Dechloromonas sp. | reverse complement strand
GCGACGTGAAACTGGCGCGCCCGCTGAAGATCGTCATGGACTGCGGCAACGGTGTCGCCGGCGCGGTCGCGCCGGAACTGTTCAAGCGCCTCGGCTGCGAGATCATCCCGCTGTTCTGCGAAGTTGACGGCAATTTCCCGAATCACCATCCCGATCCGTCCAAGCCGGAAAACCTGGCCGACGTCATCAAGGCCCTCAAGGAAACCGACGCCGAGATCGGCATCGCCTTCGACGGTGACGGCGACCGCCTAGGCGTGGTGACCAAGGATGGCGAAATCATCTACCCGGACCGCCAGCTGATGCTCTTCGCCGCCGACGTGCTGTCGCGCGTGCCCGGCGGCCAGATCATTTACGACGTCAAGTGCACCCGCCTCCTCGCCCCGTGGATCAGGCAGCACGGCGGCGTACCGCTGATGTGGAACACCGGCCATGCGCTGGTCAAGGCCAAGCTCAAGGAAACCGGCGCCCCGCTGGCCGGCGAGATGTCCGGCCACACCTTCTTCAAGGAGCGCTGGTACGGCTTCGACGACGGCCTGTACACCGGTGCCCGCCTGCTGGAAATTCTTTCGCGCGCGGTCGACGGCAACGCATTGCTGAAAAATCTGCCCAACGCCCCGTCGACCCCGGAACTCAATATCAAGATGGTTGAAGGCGAGCCTTTCGCGCTGATCGAAAAGCTGAAAAACGCGGGAGACTTCCCGGGGGCGACAGAAATCATCACTATCGACGGGGTGCGCGTCGAGTACCCGGATGGTTTCGGTCTGGCTCGCCCATCGAACACGACGCCGGTCGTCGTGCTACGCTTCGAAGCCGACAACGCCGCTGCGCTCGAACGCATCCAAGCCGGCTTCCGGCAGGCACTGACTGCGGCGTGGCCGGGAATCGAATTGCCGTTCTGAGTAGCTGCTTTTGGGGCATCGTTACAAAAAACCGACAGTTACGGCACAGACCCGCAGCCCCGGAGACGGTACTATCTTTCTGCAGAACCAATTTTTGGATCATTCGCGGGCAACCGCAGGTAGGAGTTCGATGATTACCAGCGAAGAACGACTCAGGCAGTTTCAGGCCGCTTACGGCAGACCGCCGCAAACCTTGCTCGGCAAGGTGCTGACCTTTGCGGTCGGCGCCGCGCTGCTCGTGCTGGCCCTGATGTTTTCGCTCGTTGCTTTTTCGATCATCGCCGTCGGTGGCGCCATCGTTGGTGGCTGGTTGTGGTGGAAAACTCGCGATGTGCGCAAGCAGATGCAGGAACAGATGCAACAACACGCCAGCCAGCGACCAACCAGCGGCTACATCATTGAGGGCGAAGTCATTCGCGAAGAGGAACGGCCGGCGCGGTCGGAAAAACTGCCGAACTGATTCGCGCCGGCGGCTGCCGGACTTGCCGACCGCAAGCTGCTTACAAGCGGCCGCCCACCCAGTCCGTAACCGAAGACAGCGCAGCCGGCAAGTTTTCCGGTTGCGTTCCGCCCGCCTGTGCCATGTCCGGGCGACCGCCGCCCTTGCCGCCGACCTGCCCGGCGACCATGTTGACCAGATCGCCGGCCTTGACCTTGCTGGTCAGATCGGCGGTGACCCCGGCGATCAATGTCACCTTGCCGGCGACGACCGAAGCCAGCACGACGACTGCCGACCGCAGCTTGTCCTTGAGTTTGTCCATGGTTTCGCGCAGGGTATTGATATCGGCGCCCTCCAGGGTAGCCGCCAGCACTTTTACCCCCTTGATGTCGATGGCCTGACTGGCCATGTCATCGCCCTGCGCCGACGCCAGCCTGCCCTTCAGCGCCCCCAGTTCGCGTTCGAGCCGGCGCACCTGATCGAGCACGGCGACGACGCGCGCCGGCACATCCTTGGGTAGGACTTTGAGCGTACCCGCCACACCGCCGAGCGCCGTTTCCATGCCCTGCATGTAAACCAGCGCATTGTCGCCGGTAACCGCCTCGACGCGGCGCACACCGGCCGCCACGCCGCCTTCGGCGCTGATGCTGAACAACCCGATGTCGCCGGTGCGTGCCACGTGGGTGCCGCCGCACAGTTCGCGCGAGGTGCCGATATCGAGTACGCGCACGGTATCGCCATATTTTTCGCCGAACAGCATCATGGCGCCCAGCTTCTGGGCTTCGGCGATCGGCAGCACGCGGCATTCGTTGGCCGTGTTGGCCAGGATCTCGCCATTGACGATGTTCTCGACACGGCGGATTTCCGCATTGGTCAGCGGCTGGTTATGCACGAAGTCGAAACGCGTCTTGTCCGGATCGACCTGCGAGCCCTTTTGCTGGACATGATCACCGAGCACTTCGCGCAGCGCCTTGTGCAACAGGTGGGTGGCCGAGTGGTTGCGCATGGTACGCATGCGGGCCAGCACATCGACTTTGGCGGTAACGTTGTTGCCGACACTGAGCGTGCCGGTCTTGACCACGCCGTGGTGCCCGAAGACGGTAGCCTGGATCTTCTGCGTATCCTCGACCGCGAAGATGCCATGCACCGACTGTAAGACGCCACGGTCGCCGACCTGGCCGCCGGATTCGGCGTAGAACGGTGTGTCGTCGAGGACGACGACCCCCATTTCGCTCTCGTTTAGCTGGTTGACCGCAACATTGTCCTTGTACAGCGCCAGCACGTTGCCTTTGTATTCAAGCGCATCGTAACCGTGGAAGCTGGTTGCCGGGCCTTCGTATTCGAGGTTGGCCGCCATTTTGAACTTGCCGGCGGCACGCGCCTGTTCCTTCTGGTGCGCCATCGCCGCGTCGAAGGCTGCGGCATCGACGGTGATGTCGTGCTCACGACAGATATCCTGGGTCAGGTCGAGCGGAAAGCCATAGGTGTCGTGCAGTTTGAACGCCGTGTCGCCATTGAATACCCGATTGCCGGCGGATTTCAGCACCGCCAGTTCGGCTTCGACGATGGCCATGCCATGCTCGATGGTCTCGAAGAAACGATCTTCTTCCTGCTTCAGCGTCGCCATCACGCGTGCCTGGTTCTGCGCCAGTTCCGGATAGGCGGCACCCATTTCGGCAACGAGGTCGGGCACCATCCTGTAGAAAAAAGCAGAACGGGCACCGAGCTTGTAGCCGTGGCGGATGGCGCGGCGGATGATGCGGCGCAGCACGTAGCCGCGGCCTTCGTTGCCCGGAATGACGCCGTCGGCGAGCAGGAAGGAACAGGCGCGGATGTGGTCGGCCAGCACCTTGAGCGACGGGCTATTCATGTCGGCATCGCTGGTTTCGCGTGCCGCGGCCTTGATCAGACTCTGGAACAGATCGATCTCGTAGTTGGCATGGACGCCCTGCAGCACGGCGGCGATGCGCTCAAGCCCCATGCCGGTATCGACGGAGGGCTTGGGCAGCGGGTGCATGACGCCGTTTTCGTCGCGATTGAACTGCATGAAGACGTTGTTCCAGATTTCGATGAAGCGGTCGCCGTCTTCTTCCGGCGATCCCGGCGGGCCGCCCCAGTGCTGCTCGCCGTGGTCGTAGAAAATCTCGGTGCACGGGCCGCAGGGGCCGGTATCGCCCATCATCCAGAAATTGTCGGAAGCGTAGCGGGCGCCCTTGTTGTCGCCGATGCGGATGACGCGCTCGACCGGCACGCCGATTTCCCTGGTCCAGATATCGTAGGCTTCGTCGTCCTCAGCATAGACGGTGACCGTCAGCTTGTCCTTGGGTAGTTTGTAGACTTCGGTCAGCAGTTCCCAGGCGTACTTGATGGCATCGCGCTTGAAGTAATCGCCGAAGCTGAAGTTGCCGAGCATTTCGAAGAAGGTGTGATGGCGGGCGGTGTAGCCGACGTTTTCAAGATCGTTATGCTTGCCGCCGGCACGCACGCATTTCTGCGAAGTCGTTGCCCGCGAGTAGGGGCGCTTGTCGAAACCGAGGAAGACGTCCTTGAACTGGTTCATCCCGGCATTGGTGAACAACAGCGTCGGGTCTTCGTGCGGCACCAGCGAACTGGAAGCGACGATCTGGTGCCCCTTGGAGGCGAAGAAGTCGAGGAACTGCTGGCGGATTTCGGCGCTTGTCATAAGCTGGCGGCCTCAAAAGCGTTAAGTGCGAAGCTGCCAATTTTAAGAGAAAACCGGGCCGCCCATGCAGCGCACAACGCAGCTAATCGGCAAAAAGATCGAGACGATCGGTAAACAGGCTGCTGACGCCACGCGCGAACAGCGTTTTTGCCTGTTCCGGCGCGTTGACCGTGTAACACAGTACCGGAACATTGTTTGCCGTCGCTTCGGCGATGACTTCGTCGCTGATCAGGTCGGCGTCGCAATGCAATGTCACCGCCTGCAAACGACGCAGTTGGTCAAGCCAGTCGGCGGGCGGCGCCTCGAACAGAACGCCGCGCCTGACCCCGGGCGCCAGGTCGCGCGCCACTTCCAGGGCCGCGAGCGAAAATGACGACAGCAAAGGTTGCACCGCCGCCCCGCGCCACAGATCGGCAGTCAGGCGCGACACAACCTCGGCAGTCGCAATTTCGTGACCATTTGCCGGTTTGATCTCCACGTTGGCCAAAAGGCCGAGCTCGATGCACAGTGCTGCGGCATCGGCAAACCGCGGAATCCGCTCGCCATTTCCAGCATCGAGCGTGAACAAACGCGCGTCCGGTGTGGCGCATACATTTCCGCTGCCGTTAGTCGTCCGTTCCAGAGTTTCGTCGTGAATCAGCACTGGCGTTCCGTCCGCCGAGAGCATGACGTCGAATTCGACCGCCTGGTAACCCAGGCTGGCTGCCAGCCGGATGCCGGCCAGCGTATTTTCCGGGGCCAGCGAACCGCCGCCGCGATGGGCAATCCAGCGCGGCAGCATGAAACGCCGCATCAGAAGGGCTGGACCTTCTTCATCGCCGGATTGGCGCTCAGGTAGGCATTTCCGCGGCTGACAGCCTGATCGAGACCAGCCTTGGCCGGCTCCTTGTTCGCCCAGACCTGCTCCAGCTCTTCGTTGGCGATGATGCGCACCGCATCGATATCGGCAACGTGGCGCCGGGATGAGGCACCCTGCCCCTTGAGCGAAGCGGCAGCGACATCGATGACCTCCTGGCGGCAGTCGTCGCCCTGGAGGACCTTGCTACATGACGCGGAACGGGCGGCGGCTGTCAGGGGCAGGCCACCATAGGCACGCACCAGTTCAACCTGGATAGCTGGCGAGAGCAGGAAGGAGACGAACTTGGCCGCCTGCTTGTACTCGGCTGGCGAACGCCCAGCGCCGACCCACAGCGTGGGTCCGTCAGCCAGCGTGTGCCGGCGGCCGCCATAAACATCATCGTGAAACGGCAGCGGCGCCACGCCGAGATCGACCCCCTTGGCGCCGGCGAGCTCGATGTGCTCGCGCGAATTGGTGGTGATCATCGCGCACTCGCCTTCCTTGAAGCGCTTGCTGGCCTCGTCGCGACGCCCGAACAGCTTGAAGTAATTGGCCTTGACCCAGGTAGTCATCATCGCGAGGTGCTTGACCTGCGGCAACCCGTTGAAGTCTAGCGCCCCTTTGTCGGACACCGCCGGCAGACCGGACAGGGCGCTGACATTATCCACATGCACCCAGACCGGCCAGGAGGTGGTGTACGGACAGGCATAGCCGCCCACTTCTTGCAACGCATCGAGCATTCCCTGCATCTCGAACCAGGTCTTGGGCGGCTGCTCCGGATCGAGCTTTGCCTTGCGCATGGCGTTCTTGTTATAAAACAGAACCGGCGTCGAATACAGGAGCGGCAACGCCACCACACGGCCCTTGGCATCGACCACGCCGGCCTTGAGGTCAGCCGACAATTCGCCGGGTTTGAAGGGCTCCTTGGCCTTGGCCATCATTTCGTGCAGCGGCATGAAATTGCGCGCATTGGTGAGCAAGCCGCTCATGTCGTAGGAACTGATCAGGTTGAGGCCGGCCGGCTTCTCGCCCTTCTCGAGCCGGGTCAGCTTGAGGTTGCCGCCGTGCTCCTTGTTGAAGCGGTCGACGAAGGCCTGCAAGCGTTGCTCGCTCTCGGGCCCAAGGTTGTGCGCCAGATCGAAATCACCGGATGCAGCCGTGGCAGCCTCGGGTCCGGCGGCCGCCTTTGCCGCAGGTTTTTTGGCGGATTTCGCGGCTGGCTTGGCAGCAGCCTTGCTTGCCGGTTTGGCGGCAGGATCGGCAGCGAGAGCCGGAAAAGCCAGCGCCAGAGCAAGGGTGATAGCGAACGGACGAATCGAAAAATGCATGTTATCCCCGAAATATGAAAAAGTTGCGGGATTATAACTCCCTGTCAGCAGGCGAAAAGCAAGGACGCCGACGGTAAGCGTATAATCCGCCCCATGTCTGAAATCAATACGTTAGCTGGCGACACGGCCAGCACTCCGGTAGCCACAAGCGCTGCCGAAACCGGCCCGGAAATCACCTTCGCCGACCTCGGCCTGGCACCCGAGCTGTTACGTGCCGTACTCGACGAGGGCTACACCAAGCCGACGCCGATCCAGGCCCAGGCCATACCGCTCGTCATCAGCGGCAAGGACATCATGGGCGGTGCCCAGACCGGCACCGGCAAGACCGCCGCCTTCACGCTGCCGATCCTGCAGCGCATTCTGCCATTCGCCAGCAGCAGCCCGTCGCCGGCCCGGCATCCGGTACGCGCGCTGATCCTCGCACCGACCCGCGAACTGGCCATGCAGGTCTTCGAGTCGGTCAAGTCGTACAGCAAGCACACGCCGATCCGTGCCATGTGCGCCTTCGGCGGCGTTGACATCAAGCCACAGATCGCCGAACTCAAGAAAGGCGTCGAAATCCTCGTCGCCACGCCCGGCCGCCTGCTCGATCATGTCGAGAACAAGAGCGTCAGCTTCAACTCGGTGCAGGCGCTGGTTCTCGACGAAGCCGACCGCATGCTCGACATGGGCTTCGTACCCGATGTCACGCGCATCCTCAACATGCTGCCGGAACAGCGCCAGAGCCTGTTGTTCTCGGCCACCTTCTCCGAGGAAATCAAGCGCCTCGCCGACCGCATGCTGAAGTCGCCGGTGCTGATCGAAGTCGCCCGCCGCAATCAGGTTTCCGAGAACATCACCCACCGCGTCCATCCGGTTTCCGAATACGGCAAACGCGGCCTGCTGACCAAACTGCTGAAATCCAGCGAAATCCGCCAGTGCCTGGTCTTCATGCGCACCAAGCAGGGCTGCTCGCGGCTGACCCGTGAGCTGCAACGCGCTGGCATCCACGCCGATGCAATCCACGGCGACAAGAGCCAGCTGGAACGGATCAAGGCGCTCGATGCCTTCAAGGACGGTACGACCCATGCGCTGATCGCCACCGATGTCGCAGCGCGCGGTCTCGACATCGACGATCTGCCCTACGTCATCAACTACGAGCTGCCGCACACACCGGAAGATTACGTGCACCGCATCGGCCGCACCGGCCGTGCCGGCAAGACCGGCAACGCCATTTCACTGGTCAGCGCGCACGAAGTCGGCTATCTGGTCGATATCGAAAAACTGATCAAGCGGCCGATCGAGCAGGTCGAGGTCGCTGGTTTTGCACCCGAGCCGGAATACGAATACCCGCCGGGCAACAAAAAACGGCGTTCCGCGCCGGTGGCTCCACCGCCCAAGGCGCCGTTGGCCAGCAAACCGGAGCGCCATGAACGCAGCGAACGCCGGCCGCCGCGACGTAACCCGATGATCGCCGCCGACGGTTTCGATTTCAGCAAGCCCTACGAGGACAACTCGCCGCGTGGCGAAGTGCCGGATTCACCGCAGGCGCCAGCCAAACCCGACCCGCACAAGTCGAAACGCGTCGTTGCCGCGCTGCTCGGCGGCCTGGGCAAGCGCTAGCGGTCTGCGCTGCACTGCCGGCTTATGGTTCGTTCAGCTTGAGCAGCACCAGCGAAAGATTGTCGCCACCACCAGCAGCCCGCTGGCGAGCCTGTTCGATGAGAATTTCCGAAGCCTTGTGCGCGGAATTTTCGGCGATTATCGTCCCCATTTCCGCATCGTCGAAGTAGGCCCACAGACCGTCTGAACAAAGCAGGAAACTGTCGCCGTCGGCGAGATCGCCGGCACCGCCGAAATCGAACTTGGGCTCGTCCTTGCCACCCAGCGAAGTGATCAAGACATTGCGATTGGGGTGAGTCAATGCCTCTTCAGGCGTAATGCGCCCGTTGGCGATCAGGTGCTCGACATACGAGTGATCGACACTGCGGAAAACCGGTTTGCCGTCGCTGAAGCGGTACATGCGGCTGTCGCCGCAGTGCGCCCAGGTCACCTGTTTGGCCTGCAACAGCAACATGACCGCCGTGCTGTGCGGGTCCTTTTCGTTCATGAAGCGCGACGCCTTGATCATCGCATGCGTCTCGAGCATGGCGCCTTCGAGCAGACGCAACGGCGATTCTTCGCTCGGCGAAAAGTGTTCGAGGCAGGTTTTGGCGGTGTGCACTACCTGCTCGGCCGCCAGCGCCCCGCCGGCGTGTCCGCCCATGCCATCGGCAACGACGGCCAGCACCACGCCACGCTGGCGCGGATGCGAAAGGATCGCCACGCGATCCTGCTGTTCCTTGCGATCTCCCTGGTGCTGTGCGGCGCACGCATCGACTGTTAGCGGCATGACCTCTCCTTGTCGGGCGCAAGGTTAGCACGAAAGAAATGGTGCCGGCAGTGCGCCGGCCCTATCCACCGCACTTTACGGCGAAAAACTCAGCGCAGCGCCTCGTCGATCAGCTCGATCCAGTGCCTTATCGGCAATACGCTGCCGGCCTGCAAATGCGTCATGCAGCCGATGTTGGCACTGGCGATCGCCTGCGGTGATTCTGCCGTCAGGGCAGCGAGTTTGTTGTCGCGCAGACGCAACGACAATTCCGGCTGCAGCAGCGAGTAAGTGCCGGCCGAACCGCAGCACAGATGCCCGTCGGCAACCAGCACCAGATCGTAGCCGGCAGCGGTCAGCAGGGCTTCGATGCCACCCCGGATTTTCATGCCGTGTTGCAGCGTGCACGGCGACTGGAAGGCCAGGTTGCCGCGTGCCGCGTGTCGGGCTTCCAGCAATGCCTGCAGACCAGCCTGTTCGGCAGCAAGGACTTCCGACGGATCGCGACAGAGGGCGCTAATTTTTGCCGCCTTTTCGGCGTAGACCGCATCGTTCGCCAGCACATGCCCGTAATCCTTGACCTGCACCGCGCAGCCCGAAGCAGTGACGACAATCGCCTCGACGCCGGCCGCAACGTGCGGCCACCAGGCATCGATGTTGCGCCGCATGTCGTCCCCTGCGGCTTCCTGATCGTTCAGATGAAAGCGCACCGCCCCGCAGCAACCTGCCCGGCCTTCCTCGAACAGTTCGATACCCAGCCGGTCCAGCACACGCGCCGTGGCGGCATTGATATTGGGCGCCAGCGCCGGCTGCACGCAACCGGCCAGTGCCAGCATGCGCCGGGCGTGACCACGGGCAGTCGGCCACGGCAGGGCATCGCCGGTAGCCTCCGGTGGCAGCTTGTCGGCGAGTGCGGAAGGCAGCAACGGGCGCACCAGCTGGCCGAGCTTGACCGCCGGGCCGAAAACCCCCGGGCGCGGCAAGGCGCTACGCAATACCCAGCGCATCAGCGCATCGCCACCCTTGCGCGGCAGTTTCTCTTCGACCACCTGGCGCCCGATGTCGAGCAGATGACTGTATTTGACCCCCGACGGGCAGGTCGTTTCGCACGAGCGGCAGGTCAGGCAACGGTCGAGATGGAGGCGGGTCTTTTCGCTGACCGGCTGACCTTCGAGCACCTGCTTGATCAGGTAGATGCGGCCGCGCGGCCCGTCGAGCTCGTCGCCGAGCAACTGGTAGGTCGGACAAGTCGCGGTGCAGAAACCGCAATGCACGCAGGTCCTGAGGATCGCCTCGGCTTCGCGGCCGGCCGGCGTATCGCGGATAAAATCGGCAAGTCGGGTATCCATCAAAACTCCGCGTAGAGGCGACCGGGGTTGAGGATACCGCGCGGGTCGAAGGCTTTTTTCAGCCGGCGATGCAGGGCCAGCATGGCCGGCGGCAGCGGCACAAAAACGCCTTCGCGGCAGCGCAACGACTCCGATGCACGATAAAGAACGGCATGGCCGCCGAGACGCGCCGCCGCCCCGCGCACGGCATCGTGAATTTCGCCCGACTCGCCGGCGTACCAGCGCAGGGCGCCCCCCCACTCGATGGCGCGCAGACCGTCGAGGCCCGGCGATGGCGCGCCGGAAGGCAGCGCCAGGCGCCAGAGTACGGGATCGGCAAACGCCTGATGGGTTTGCTCGCGTACCGAATTCCAGTGTTTTTCGGCGTCGACCGCAACAGTCCCGCCCAACTTGCCGATCGCCTCGGCCACGGCGGCCTTGGCTCCGGATAGGCGTAGCCAGAGCCTTCCGTCATGCCAGAACGATGCGGAAATCGGCAAGGGCTGGCCGCCCCACTGATTGAGCCGTTTGACCGCCTCGCTTTCATTCATGTCGAAAACCAGCGTCTGCTCGGCCACCGGTAGCGGCAGCACCTTCAGCGTCACCTCTGCCAGTACACCCAGCGTACCGAGGCTGCCGGCAAGCAGCCGTGAAATATCATAGCCGGCGACATTCTTCATGACCTGACCGCCGAATTCCAGCATCTGGCCGGCCCCATCGACCAGTTTCACGCCGAGCATGAAATCGCGCACTGCACCGGCCTGCTGGCGACGCGGACCGGACAGGCCGGCGGCGACGCAGCCGCCGACGGTGGCACCGGAAAAGCGCGGCGGCTCGAAAGCCAGCATCTGGCCTTTATCAGCCAGCGCCACCTCGATTTCGGCGAGCGGCGTGCCGCATTTCGCGGTGATATACAACTCCGTCGGTTCGTAGGCGACGATGCCGGTATAGGCCGCGACATCGAGTACCTCGCCGGCCAGCATGCCGCCGTAGAAATCCTTGCTGCCGGCACCGCGAATACGCAGCTGCGTCCCGCTGTCGTGGGCGTTGCGGAGCGCCGCGACAAGATCATCGAGCGTCATCAGAAGCGCTCCAGTTCGGGAAATTTGATTTCGCCGTGATGGACATGCATGCGCCCGTACTCGGCGCAACGGTGCAGGCTGGGCACGGCCTTGCCGGGATTGAGCAGACCGCGCTCATCGAACGCCGCCTTGACGCGATGGAAGGTTTCCAGTTCCGGCGTCGTGTATTGCACGCACATCTGGTTGATCTTCTCGATGCCGACGCCGTGCTCGCCGGTGATCGAGCCGCCGAGCGCCACCGACAGTTCGAGGATTTCGGCGCCGAAGGCTTCGGCACGCTCCCATTCGCCGGGCTTGGCCGCGTCGTACATGATCCGCGGCTGCAGGTTGCCGTCGCCGGCATGGACAACG
>CAZGPO010000056.1:0-11543 GCA_964527745.1 uncultured Dechloromonas sp. | reverse complement strand
ACCGTCGCGGGCAGCGAGGCGGGCGGCCCGCCAGTCGGTGAACTCGCGGACATAAGCGGGCGTCTGGCCGTTGTTACGCGCGGCAACCTGATAATCGCGCAGGTTGTGGGTAATATTGCCCGAGGCGATGACCAGAAAGCCCCTAGCGGCCAGCGGCGCCAGCGCCTGCCCGAGCTTGTAGGCCTGCGCCGCGCCGCCCCGGCCCTGGATCGAAAGCGGGATGACCGGCACGTCAGCTTCCGGGAACATCAGGCGCAGCGGTATCCAGGCGCCGTGGTCGAGGCCGCGTTCGGCATCTTTTTCGACCGGCAGGCCGGCGGCGCGGATCGCGGCGACGACTTCCTCGGCCGCTTCGCGGCAACCGGTGGCCGGGTAGCGCAGGGTGTAGAGCTCGTCGGGAAAACCCCAGAAGTCGTGAATGGTTTCCGGGCGGTCGGCGAAGCCGACGGTCGGCACCGCGGTATCCCAGTGCGCGCTGACGATGACGAGGGCGCGCGGCTGCGGCAGCGATTGCGCCTGGCGGGCCAGCGCCGCGCCGGCCGCGCCCGGGCGCAGCGCGAAGGTCGGCGCGCCGTGCGGGACGAAGAGGGCGGTTGGGGTCGGTGTCATTTGATCTGCTCCTGTTGCGATGGGCGTACTTTAGTCCTGCTTTTTGCATCGAAATAGCCGACAATAAGCAAATCTTTATTGCTTGGATTGCAACAATGGACCGGCTCGATGCCATGCACCTCTTCGTCCGCGTTGCCGAACTCGGCAGCTTTTCGGCCGTGGCTCAGCAGCTTGGCGTCGCCCGTTCGGTCGTCACGCGGCAGGTCGCGGCGCTCGAAGCGCACCTCGGCGTCAAGCTGATGGCGCGCAGTACGCGCCGCCTGTCGCTGACCTCGGCCGGCACCGCTTACCTGGAAAAATGCCGGGTCATCCTGAACCTGGTCGAGGCCGCCGAGACCGGCGTCGCCGAGGAGCGCCTGACGCCGCGCGGCAATATCCGCATCAGCCTGCCGCTCAGCTTTGGCCTCAAGCGGCTGGCGCCGTTGCTGCTCGATTTCTCGCAGCGTTACCCGGAAGTCGGTCTGGACATGGACTACAGCGACCGCCGGGTGAACCTGATCGAGGAAGGAATCGACCTCTCGATCCGCATCACGCGGCGGCTGGAACCCGGCGACGTGGCGCGCAAGATCGGCACCGGCCGCATGCTGGTGGTTGCGTCACCGGAATACCTCGCCCGCCACGGTCGACCGCAACACCCGTCCGAACTGGCACATCACGAGTGCCTGGGCTATACGGCAGGCGGCGCCGGGCAAACCTGGCAGTTCATGGTCGACGGGCAACTGGACAGTTTTCCGGTGCGCAGCCGCATCAATGCCAATAACGGTGACGTGCTGACCGAGGCGGCAGCGCAGGGGCTGGGGATCACGCTGCAACCCGATTTCATCGCCGGCAGCGTTCTGGCCGCCGGCCGGGTCGAGGCCATTCTCACCGAATTCCCGGTACCCGAACTCGGCATCTACGCCATGCTGCCAAGCAACCGCCACGTGCCGCACCGGGTCCGGGTGCTGATGGATTTTCTGGTGGCATCGGTCGGCGTCGCCTGAGCGAAAGCCGGCCGGCTCAGAATGTCAGCGTCGTCCTCAGCGACAAAATCCAGGCGCTGTCTCGATTTGAAGCGAATACCGGTGCGCGTCCGGCGTCAGCAGCAGGTTACCGAGCAGGCTCCAGTTCCAGTAGGTCTCCAGCGTGTTCTGGGTGTGTTGCAGGGTCACGAAAGGCAGCGGCAGTTTCTGTTCGAGGCTGCCGAAGGCGATGCCGATCTGGTCGCCAGCGGCGCGGCCGATCGGGTTGTTCAGAGCGAAGCCGAGACCGTAGCTGGGCTTGTTGCCAACGCCTTCGTCGTCGTGGCTGGCATTGAGGCGCCCGAACAGCGCCCACTGGTCGTTCAGGTGCTGCACCGCATTGATCGACCAACCGTGCGAGGCAGAATGATCGGTAACGGCCGGCGACTGGTACAGGGTGAGCGAATACTGCGCGCCGCCCAGCCCCTTGAAGGCGGGCGTCCATTGCACATAGCCGAGCCACGCATAAGGGCTGCTCAGGAAGCCATCGGTCGGTCACTTGGACGGGTCTTCGGCATTGACGCTTTGTCCGCCGGCAAGAAACTGGAGCGTCTTGGTGGCGTTGAACTGAACGTAGCCGCCGGTTCCGGTTGTCGGATAGGTCGCCGAACCATTGGCGGAAAAAATGTTATTGACGAAATTCAGCTGCTGATCGGCCATGAACTCGCTGCTGACCGGCGCTGCCCATAGCAGGTTTGACAGCAGGGCGGCGGCAAGACTAGCGCGCAGCTTCATTTCAGGCTGGCGGCATAGCCTTGTTGTTACCGTTGATAAAGCTGACGATCAGCGTAATCACGGTCAGCGGCAGCACGTAACCGACCATGACCGCGGAGAAGGCCGGCAGGCTGTCGTGATTGACTGCGGCGAGCACGACATAGGCGGTGTAGGCGATGTAATAGGCGAGGAAGATACCGCCTTCCCAGCGGGCGATTTCGCGGCCGGTGATGGCGATCGGCAGGCAGGCGAAGGCGACGGCGAGCATGACCCAGAGGTCGAAATTGCGCACGGCGGCGGAAACCGCGAGGCCGCCGTCGGCAAGCATGCTGGCGAGGCCGAGACAGGCAAATATGTTGAAGATGTTGCTGCCGATGATGTTGCCGACCGCGATATCGCGCTCGCCACGCAATGCCGCGACCAGGGAGGTGGCGATTTCCGGCATTGAGGTGCCGACGGCGACCACGGTCAGGCCGATCACCAGATCGCTGACCCCGAAGCTGCGGGCGACCGCGACGGCAGCGTTGACCAGCCAGTCGGCGCCGAGCACGAGCAGTCCAAGGCCGCCGATGACGAGCAGGATCTGGACGCTCCAGTGGGCATCCCAGCGGCTGCCGGCGTCGGGCATTTCGTCGGCGAACTCGTCTACCGTGGCCTTGCTCGCCCGCCGCGACTGGATGACCAGAAAAACGCTATAGACGATGACCAGCGCGAACAGCAGCGCGCCTTCGCCACGGCTGATGCTGCCGTCCAGCGCCAGCACTACGAGGAGCAGGGTGGCGCCGATCATGATCGGGATTTCCTGGCGGATGATCTGCTCGGCGACGAGCAATGGCACGATCAGCGCCGAGATGCCGAGAATCAGCAAGACGTTGGCGATATTGCTGCCGACGACGTTGCCGATCGCGAGATCACCCGAGCCGTTCAGTGCCGCGCCGGCCGACACCGCCATTTCCGGCGCGCTGGTACCGAAGGCGACGATGGTCAGACCGATGACCAGCGGCGAAATGCCGAGTGTCAGCGCGAGGCGCGCCGCGCCGCGGACCATGGCTTCGGCGCCGATGGTGAGGGCGGCGAGGCCGAGAATGAACATCAGGATGTGTTGGAGCATGATCTGCAGTCGCTTGGGTGGCCGGCGTTTCCGGAACGCGCCTGTTCCGTGAAGCGCATCAAATTTGCCGCGTATACTAACCCGTGCCGCACAAGCGCTGGAGGGACAATGACTTCGGAAAAACTTGTGGATGCCGCACCGCTTGAAGGGGTTTCAGTGCATTACATCGTCGAAAGCGACAAATCGTTCCATGAAGCGAGCTTCGATCTGGAGCCCGTGGTCCAGCGCCACGGGCTTGCGGTTCTGCATGTCCATGATCTTGGCGAAACGCTGCTGGGCAAGGATGTCGATTGCGATGACGAGTGCAGGGTATTCGAGGTTTGCAGTTTCCGGTTGATGGCGCGCCTGCTCACCAGCGACATGCGCTTGAGCATGATCCTGCCCTGGCGAATCTCGGTTTTTACCGACAAGGGCGCGACGAAAATCGGGCTAGTCCGGCCAACATCGGTCGTGACGGCATGTGGACAAGCTGCAAAGCTGCTTGCCGAAATCGAGGCAACGCTGATCCGGATCATCGACGATACGCGTTAGTCGAGCTGCTTACCGTGCGGAACGTACCTTGTCGTATTCGTCGTAGCGCCTGGTATTGAGGCGCGATAGGCACTGTTCGGGATCAGCCGGGTTTACCTGGCGGCACTGACTTTCGGCCCCGCGCCTGACGCCCTCGTACCAAGCATCGGTTGAGCATCCGCAAAGCAGCAGGCTGCACAGGACGAGGGTGCCCGGGCGCAGCATCGGTGTCGGCTTCACCGGAAAGTGGTGACCTTAGCCAAGTAGCGCCACCGACTTGATCTGGGCGTGCAGCGCAAGGCCGGGGCGGATGCCGAGGCGGTCAACCGAACGCTGGGTGATGCGCGCCAGCAGCGGTGCGCCGGCGACATCGAGACGCACCAGGACCTGACCCGGCGTGGCGGTGGCGGCGAGGTCGACGACGACGGCATTGACGCAGTTAAGGATGCTGACCTGGGTTTGCGGCGCCAGCGCCAGGCTGACATCGCGCGCCAGGATGCGGCAACGCAGCACGGTGCCGACCGGCTCCCTGCGTTGCGCGACATAGAGGTGGCCGCCGGGAAATTCGAGACGGGTCAGTTCGTCGGCTTCGTGCTCGGCGACGACCGCTTCGAGGACGATGCCAGCGTCGTCGGCGAAGGTGCCCGGCAGGTCGATGCGGCTCAGCACTGCGTTGAGCGGCCCGCTGGCGACGACCTTGCCCTGATCGAGCAGCACCAGATGATCGGCGAGGCGGGCGACCTCGTCGGGGGCATGGCTGACGTAGATGACCGGGATCGCCAGTTCGCGGTGCAGACGTTCGAGATAGGGCAGGATTTCCTGCTTGCGTTTTGAATCTAGCGCTGCCAGCGGTTCGTCGAGCAGCAGGACCTGCGGCGCGGCGAGCAGGGCGCGGGCGATCGCGACGCGCTGGCGTTCGCCGCCGGAAAGCTGGGCCGGCATGCGCTCCAGCAGGTGGCCGATGCCGAGCAATTCGCTCACTTCGGAAAGTGTAAATGCGGATGTTGCGGTCAACGCCCGTTTTTGCCCGAATTCCATGTTCCGGCGCACCGAAAGATGTGCAAACAGGCTGGCTTCCTGGAAGACCATGCCAAGGGCGCGCCGGTGCGTTGGCACGAAAATCCCGTTGGCCTCATTCTGCCAGACCGTATCGCCAAGGGCGAACAGACCGTCAGGTGCGCGTTCAAGTCCGGCCATGGCGCGCAGGCAGGTCGTCTTGCCCGAGCCGGATGGACCGAACAGGGCGCTGACGCCGCGCCCCGGCAGGGTCAGGTCAAGGTCGAGACTGAAATCCTTGCGGTCGACCCGGAATTTCGCCCGAATTTCGCGGCTCATAAGGCTTTGCGCCGCGCCGGATTGAAGGTATAGAGCGCCAACAGGACGACGAAGCTGAACAGCAGCATGCCGCCGGAAAGCCAGTGCGCTTGGGTGTATTCGAGCGCTTCGACGTGATCGTAGATTTGCACCGAAACGACCCGCGTCTCGTTCGGGATGTTGCCGCCGATCATCAGCACGACGCCGAATTCGCCGACGGTATGGGCGAAGCCGAGAATCGCGCCGCTGATGAAGCCGGGGCGGGCTAGCGGCACGGCGACCGACCAGAAGGCATCCCACGGGCTGGCGTGCAGCGTGGCGGCCACTTCCAGCGGACGTTCACCGATTGCCTCGAAGGCGTTCTGGATCGGCTGGACGACGAAAGGCAGCGAATAGAACACCGAGGCGATGACGAGGCCGGGGAAGGTGAACGGCAGCAGGCCGATGCCGAGCGCCTCGGTCAGTTTGCCGACCGGCCCGTGTGGGCCCATGGCGACCAGCAGGTAGAAGCCGATGACGGTCGGCGGCAGCACCAGCGGCAAGGCGACCAGTGCTCCGACCGCACCCTTGAGCCGCGAACGTGTGCGTGCCAGCCACCAGGCGATCGGCGTGCCGACAAGCAACAGCAATACCGTAACAACGGCAGCCAGCTTGAGGGTCAACCAGACGGCGGTGAAATCGGCGGCCTGCATGCGCTTAGCGGGTGGAGGGGATGTCGGGCAAGGAAAACCCGTAGCGGCTCATGATCTGCCGCACATTCTTGTCGCCGAAAAATGCGGCAAATTCCCGCGACAATGCCTTGCCTTCACCGTGCTTGAGAATTACAAAGCCCTGGCGGAGCGGCTGGTGCAAATCGGCCGGAATCAGCGTGTAGCTGCCCTTGCCGGCAAACGCCGGGGCCAGCGCCAGCGAGAGGGCGATGATGCCGATTTCGGCATTGCCGGTCTGTACGAACTGGGCGGTCTGGGCGATGTTCTCACCGAAGATCAGGCGGCTTTCCACCGCATCCCAGACCTGCGCCGCCTTGAGTGCCTCGACCGCGCGCATGCCGTAGGGCGCGTGCTTCGGATTAGCGATGGCGATACGCCGGTTCTCCGCTCGCGGTAGATCGGCCAGCGTTAGCGGCCGGGCGTCGCTGCCTGGACGCCAGAGGACGATGCGGCCGAGCGCATAGGGCTTGACGTCAGGGATGGCGAACCCTTCCTGCACCAGCTTTTCGGGTAATTCGCTGTCGGCCGAGAAGAAGAGGTCGAAGGGCGCGCCGTTGCGGATCTGCGCGTAAAACTTCCCGGACGATCCGTAGCTGACTTCGATGCGGTCGTCGGGGTGGGACTTCTCGAACAGGCTGACGATTTCGTCCATCGCGAAGCGCAGGTCGGCGGCAGCGGCAACATGGATCTGTCCGGCCTGTAATGGCGTCGCGACGAGCAGGAAAGCGAGGGCGATGAAACGGGCGAAAGTCATGGCTGCGCGTTTTATACCACCCAGGACACAAAGGGCAAAGCCGTGGTGCGTGGCAAAGCGGACATTCGCGCGCTTGCATCGTGCGGTAACTGGCTATAAATTCGTTCCGCTCCCGGCTTGCGGCAATGAATCGTCGCGGCCGCCATCCTTCATGCAACGCTCCCTTGGTAGCCATCGTGGCCAAAATCCGGATTGAACTCCCCGATCGTTTCGGCTTTTCGACGCCGATCGCGATTTACATCAATCACATCAATTACGGCAATCACCTCGACAATGCGGCCTTGCTGGCGCTGGTTTCCGAGGCGCGCGTGCGCTTCTTCAAGTCGCTCGGCTACAGCGAACTGGATGTCGAGGGGCGCGGCATCATCGTCGCCGATGCGGCGATCCAGTATCGCAGCGAGGCTTTCCACGGCGAAGTGCTGGTTTTTGAGATGACGGCCGGTGACTTCAGCAAGTACGGCTGCGATCTGCTGTATCGCGTCAGTGAGCAAACCAGCGTCCGTGAAGTGGCGCGTGGCAAGACGGGCATCATGTTCTTCGACTACGCGGCACGCAAGCCGGCGTCGGTGCCGACTGCCTTCCGCGAAAGGTTTCCGACATGATCCCGATCCGCTACGTCGAACCGGTTTTTCGCCCGCCGAGCGAGGCCGAATCGCTGATCCTGCCGGTGACCGACGGCTGCTCGTGGAACGAATGCACCTTCTGCGAGATGTATACCGCGCCGCAGAAGAAATTCCGCGCGCGCGACGAAGCCGAGGTGCTCGACAGCATCCGCCTGACCGCCGAACGCTATGGCGATCAGGTGCGTCGCATCTTCCTCGCCGATGGCGATGCCACGGTGCTGTCTACCCGGCGCTTGCTGGCGATTCTGCAGGCGATCAAGGAGCACATGCCTGCCGTGCGACGTATCTCCAGCTACTGCCTGCCGCGCAACCTGCGCAAGAAGTCGCAGGCGGAAGTGAACGAACTGGCGGCGGCTGGACTGTCGATGGTCTATGTCGGCGCCGAATCGGGCGACGATCAGGTACTGGCTGCGGTCCACAAGGGTGAAACCTATGAATCCACACGCGAGGCGCTGGACAAACTCGGTATGGCCGGGATCACGCGTTCGGTGATGATCCTCAACGGCCTTGGCGGCAAGGTGTATTCGCGGCAGCACGCGGAGAATTCGGCACGCCTCGCCAATGCCACGCAGCCGGAATATCTGGCGACCCTAGTCGTCAGCTTTCCGCTGGGCGAGCAGCGTTTCCGGGCGGGATTCCACGCATGGGAGCCGCTGACCCAGCACGAACTGTTCGTCGAAACCGAGCAACTCCTGTCGGCGCTCGAACTGAAGCGGACGGTGTTCCGCAGTGATCATGCCTCGAACTGGCTGGTGCTCAAGGGCACGCTGGGCGCCGACAAGGAGCGCCTGCTGGCGCAGATGCAACAGGCTATCGAAAATCCCGAAAAGGCGCATCTGCGTCCGGCCTGGGCGCGCGGCCTGTAGTGATTCCTTGTGTCTAATCTTTTTCCAGCTTGAGCGACGCCGAATTGATGCAGTAACGCAGCCCGTTTGGCGCCGGGCCATCAGGAAAGACGTGGCCGAGGTGGGCGCCGCACTCGGCGCAGGTCACCTCGGTGCGGGTCATGCCGAAACTGCGGTCGACATGTTCGGCGATCAGTTTTTTATCGTTGGGGGTGTGGAAGCTTGGCCAGCCACAGCCCGAATCGAATTTGGCTTGCGAGCGGAACAGCGGTGCGCCGCAACAGACGCAGCGGTAGGTGCCGTCGTCATGGCAATCCCAGTAGCGGCCGGTGAAGGCGCGCTCGGTGCCTTTCTCGCGGGTGACGTGATACTCGTCCGGGCTCAACCGGGCGCGCCATTCGGCATCGGTTTTTTCGATTTTTGGCATGGCGGATCAATCTCCGGGTTGGCGATGTGATTTGAGACACCTATACTGAGCCATGATTCACTAAGGCAGTCAGGAAAAAACGAAATGAACCCGGCCCCCCTCAGCGAAAGCGATCTCGACCATCTCGAACAACTCCTCGAAGCCGAGGTGTTTCAGGGCGATGCGATGCGTCTGGACGAGATTCAGGCCATGCTGTGCGCCATCGTCAGCGGTCCGGCGCCGGTGCCGCCCTCTGTCTGGTTGCCGGAGGCGCTAGGCAAGGGGCTGGAACATGCCGACGACCCGATCGTGCTGGAGACGCTGGAACTGCTGATGCGACTCAACAACGCCATTGCCACCGCGCTGCAGGAAAACGAAACGGTCTCACCAGTGCTCTATCCGGTGGACGAGACCGGCGACGAGTACGATTACGCGGCGTGGGCCGACACCTATGTTTTCGGCGCCGGTCTCGGCGGCGACTGGTTCGAACTGGCCGGCAAGCATACGGACGACCTTTCCGAACTGCTCGAACCGATGTTCCTGCTCAATGGCATGCTCAAGGAAGATGTCGAGAAAAGCGGCGAACGCTGGTTTCCGCCGGCCGAGGAAGCGCGGCTGGTCGCCGAAATCCAGGAAAACCTGCCGGTGATCGTCCAGACCCTCTACAACTTCTGGCGCAACAAACGGAGTGGTGGCCCGGTCCGCAGCGCAGCACCGAAATCGGGCCGCAACGATCCGTGCCCGTGCGGCAGTGGCCGCAAGTACAAGCAATGTTGCGGTCGACCCGATAAATTGAACTGAAACGGCTGAAATTCAAACGCGGCAAAAAGGCGTTGCGCCGGTCGCCGATCAGGCGTAAAAAGAGAACTGCATGTTCGTATTGCTAACCACAAGGAGAGCGATTATTGAGAATGCAAGGTTCGTTCGATGATTATTGAGTACCCAGACGGGGAAACCCGATAATTGGTGCGCATCGCACCGACCAGAAACGCCGCGCAATGCGGCGTTTTCCGTTGACGGTCGCCGCAGCGGGCCTTACTTGCCGCCCCAGGGCTGGATCGGCACGGTCGAAATCGCATTGGCCGGGGCGCCTTCGATGACCCGACGGCTGATCGCCAGATAGACCAGCACGTTGCGCTTGCGGTCGACGAAGCGGGTAATCTTGGTTTCCTTGAAGATCAGCGAGGTGTCTTCGCTGAACACGACTTCTTCGTCGGGCAGTCTGGCGGGCAGGCTGATTGGCCCGACCTGGCGGCAGGCCAGAGAGAACTGCGATGGATCTTCGGCAAGGCCAAAACTGCCCTTGACCCCGCCGGTACGTGCCTGGCTGATGTGGCAGGTGACACCGGGAATCCGCGGGTCGTCGTAGGCATAGATGCAGACCCGGTGATTGGCACCAATCAGTTTCCAGGTCGTGGTGTTGCAGCCGATTTCTTCGGCCGCGACGGAAAGACTCAGGGGCAGGGCGAAGGCGGCGAGCAGGCGGCGGGGCAGGTTTTTCATGTCAGTCTCGGGATTGTGCAAGTTGGCGGGAGGGCAAGGGCGTCATTTTGCCGACGTATTTCGCCAGTATCTTGTAGATGTCGCGGTCGAATGGAGGTGGTGTGGCATCGCGCAGGTCGGTGAGCTGTTCGTCGCTGGTGGCGGTTCCTAGATAGCGCCAGCGGTCGACCAGATGGGCTTCGGCGCCTTCGCGGATCAGCGCCGGACCGATAAACGGCCAGGAAACCAGTTTGAGCCGGGTCAGCGCACCGACCAGGCGCATCGTGTGCCTGGCGAGGGGTTCGTTGCCGACGCAGGCCCCCTTGCAGCGCCTGATCTGGTGGCTGAAGCAGGGTTTGCCGGGGATGGCTTTCTCGAAACCGAGCAGGGTGTCGCACAGGTTGTTTTCTTCGGCCAAGGTCCGCAGTACGGCAGTGGCTTCCTTGCTGTTCTTGAACAGACCGTAGCACGAGCTGCGGAGGCCCATGTCGAGGTCGCGCGCCGAGGCCAGTTGCGGCCTCAGCCAGCCCTCGCCCTCGTCAACCAGCATCCAGGTGCAGACCTCGTCGTTCTTGCGCAGCTGGCGGTTGTGGGTGGGCTGCAGTTGCTTGATCAGCGCCGCTTCCTTCAACAGGGCGCCGATTTCGCCGGCGGTTTCGATCCAGTCGATGCGTTTGACCTGCTGCGACAGGGCCATTTCCTTTGCCGAAGTGTGGTCGGCCGAGAAATGCGAGAGCATGCGCTGGCGGATGTCCCTGGCCTTGCCGATGTAGAGCGGCAGGTTATTTTCCCCATAGAACAGGTATACGCCAGGTGTTTCGGGCAGTTCGTCGATGATGCCGGGATCGAGCTGCGGCGGCAGGCTCGGTCGGGTGTTCTGGGCCTGTAATGCGGATTCGATTGCCGCAGGGCTGCGGTCGACGTGGATTTTTTGCCAAAATTGATGGATCAGTTGCGCGTCGGCCAGCGCCCGGTGGCGGGACTCGGCGACGAGGCCGTGGCGTTCGATCAGCGAATCCAGATTGTGGCGCCGGTGTTCGGGAAACAGAGCGCGCGACAGCCTGACCGTGCACACCACCGGCGCCCGGAAGGCGATGCCGAGCCGCTTGAATTCGTTTTTCAGGAAACCGTAGTCGAAACGCGCGTTATGCGCTATGAACAGCCGGCCTTCGAGACGGCGCAAGGTTTCCCCGGCGACTTCAGCGAAAGCCGGTGCGTCGGCCACCATGGCATTGCTGATGCCAGTCAGCTGTTCGATGAAAGTCGGGATGCGGGTGCCCGGATTGACCAGTTGCTGCCATTCGCGCACCGTGCCGTCGGCATCGACTTCGACGATGCCGATTTCGGTGATGCGGTCGCTGGTCGCGGTGGCGCCGGTTGTTTCGAGATCGACGAAGGCTAGGGGGAGCATTGCGTGGAAGACCGGATTTCGTGCGGCCCGACCAGCCGAACAGCGTGAATCAT
>CAZGPO010000055.1:0-11564 GCA_964527745.1 uncultured Dechloromonas sp. | reverse complement strand
TGGCAAGATCAGGGGTATGCGAATTTTGGCCGTAAATTATATTGCTTGCCAATTTAATTCGCAGCAATTATTTCATATCTTGGCGAACCGCCCCTGACCCGCTTGCACACAAGGCCAGCCTCCACCTATCCACCCACGTCGTCGTATTGTCTGCGCAGCCGCTCCAGCCCCTGCTGAAAAGCCTCGGCGTCGCCATAGTCGAAAAATTTCGGGTAGCGCTCGTGCGCCGCACCAATCCGCCGCGCATGCTTGATCGGGCACCAGTATTGTTCGGTACGCGCCGCCACCTCACGTGTATAGGCCGCCACACCATTGCCGTAAGAGCAGTACAGGCAGTTGAATTTTTCAACGATGTTCAGGTAAGGCAGGTCTTCACGGCCGAAGACCAGATAGTCGGCACGCCGGACTTTGGGAATGCGGTAGACCGGAAAACAGATGCCCTGATACAAGGTGACGAAAAAATCGAGCAGCAGAAAGGGAATCCAGCCCGCGTAAATCACCGGGGCGGTCAGGACAACCAGCAGACGGCTGCGCACCATGAAGCGGAACAGACTGGTCTTGTAGCGGCGCTGCTGGCGCACCAGTTCCTCGGCCAGTTTGAGCTTCTTCTCGGCCCACTCGTCGCGAGTCCGGCGGTATTCTTCTTCAAGCTCGTCCTGCAACTCGCGGATGCGCGCCACGAGTTCGTCGATATTCCTGGTCATGATTTCCGGCCCCTTGTCGATTATCGGCACGGCGTATCCGCGCTTTGCCCAGTGTGCCCGATCACCGGCCCGGCGTCACGCTTCAGCCGAACGCGCCTGCTGCCCTGAAGCGATCGATCTCGGCGACGGAACAGCCGGCGTCACGGAGAATTTCGTCATTGTGCTCGCCGGCTTTCGGCGCTTGATGGCGGATCGAGAATTCGTGGCCGGAGAGTTTCAGCGGCGGCGCAAACTGCGTCAGGCCGTCGCTCTGCAAGACCATGCCACGGGCGACGATTTGCTCGTTTTGTAAAGCTTCTTCTGGCGTCAAAACCGGCGTCACACAGCAGTCGACCGCAACGAACAGCGCCGTCCACACATCTCGCGGTCGCGTCGCAAACAGCGCGGCCAACTCGGCGCGCAAAGCGCCATCCCACTGCCGGGCAACCCACGCTGGCCGCTCGAGAAGCTCGCAACATGTTTTCCAGAATTTGCTTTCGAGGGCACCGACCGCCATGTAGCGCCCATCGGCACAACGATAGACGGCATAGCACGGCAGGCCACCGGAAAGCAGGTCGCCGCCGCGCGGCGCCGAGCAACCGACGTCGTTCAGGCGCAGCATCGCGAAATAGCTGTGGGCCAGCACGCTGTCGGTCATCGAGATGTCGATATAACGGCCTTCACCGCTGCGCTGCGCCTCGATCACGGCAGCCAGAATGCCCATGGCCGCGGTCATAGAACCGCCGAGCAGGTCGGCGATCTGGAAATTGGGAATAGCCGGGTCGCCGCCCGCACTGCCGATCTGTTCGAGCACGCCGGCATAGCCGAGGTAGTTGATGTCATGTCCGGCCAGGTCGCGGTAGGGACCATCCTGCCCGTAGCCGCTGATCGAACAATAAGTGATTTTCGGGTTGATCGCGGCAACCGCGGCGTAGCCGATGCCGAGCTTGTCGACGACGCCAGGCCGGAAACTTTCGACAACCACGTCGGCATCACGGGCGAGGCGCATGAAGACCTCGACGCCGGGCGCCAGCTTCAGATCGAGGCGCAGGCCGCGCTTGTTGCGGTTGACCATCCGGAAATAAGCACTGTCCTCACCCTGCCCGGTGCCCAGCGTGCGTGCGTAATCGCCGACTTGCGGATCCTCGATCTTGATGACGTCGGCCCCGAGATCGGCGAGATGCAGCGTGGCGACCGGCCCCGGCAACAGGCGCGTCAGGTCGAGGATGCGGATGCCGGCCAGCGGCCCCGGCCGGCTCATGGCGCGCAGGCGCCGAGCAGGTCGGCTTCGAGTTCGATTTCCATGCCGGCTGCCAGCTTCTGCCCGATGAACATGCCGCGATAAAGGCGCCCGACGTTGGCGGTGCGAAGCGCATGCGGCGTTTCCCATTCCGTTACCCGCACGCGCACCAGTCCCAGCTTGACATCGCGTGCATATTGCTCCGCCGACACACAGGGCTGGGCCAGGGCCAGACGGTTGAATTCCTCGCGGCTGTAATGTTCGATATCCCTGCCCGCCACCTCCGGACAACGCACAAGGCGCCGCTCTACCACCCGGTCGGCGAGTACCCGCCCGCGCACGTAGTATTCCGCTGCGGTCGACGCCAGAAAGCTGTCCTTTTCGGCGTAGACCACGCAACGCCCCGGCTGCAGATGCTCGGGCTCCGCTTCCACCAGACGGGCCGATGGGCGCAACTCGGCAGCACCGGCAAACAGTGGCAAGACGAGCAGCAGGATCAGCGCCGGCAGGAATCGCATCGGATCAACGTGCGAAATCAATACGTCCGGCTGTCTTCGATCACCTTCCCGTCGTTGGGCAAGCTACCGGCGGCGCAGAAGGCGACCTCGCCACGCAACTTGGTGGCTTCGCGCAGGCTGGCGACCATTGCCTTGGCGAGCGCCTCGCTGCCCCCCTCAGTTTCGCAATGCAACACCATCCGATCCTGGCCATCGGGATTATCGACGACCAGACGCAGACGATGGATTTCCGGATGGCGCCGGGCAAGATCGGCCAGCTGTTCGGGATGGACGAACATGCCCTTGACCTTGGTCGTCTGATCGGCACGGCCGAGCCAGCCCTTGAGCCGCATATTGGTGCGCCCGCAGCGCGAGCGGCCGGGCAGAACGGCGGAAAGGTCGCCGGTGGCGAAGCGGATCAGCGGGTAATCGGCATTGAAGGTCGTGACGACCACCTCGCCAACCTCGCCCGGCGCAACCGGATCGCCGGTGCCGGGGCGGACGATCTCGACCAGCAATTCTTCTTCGACGACGAGCCCATCCTCGGCATCGGTTTCGTAGGCGATGACACCGATGTCGGCAGTGGCATAACACTGGCGCACGCTGATGCCACGTTCGCGCAACCAGTCGCGCGTGACGGTGGGCAGGGCTTCGCCTGAAACACAGGCCTTGCGCAGCGAGCTGATATCGACTCCCATCTCTTCAGCCCGCTCGACGATGATGCGCAGAAATGAAGGCGTACCGACATAGCCTTGTGGCCGCAGGTCGGCGATGGCCTGCACCTGCTGTTCCGTCTGTCCGGTACCGCCGGGGAAAACCGGACAGCCGAGCTTGCGGGCACCTCCCTCGAACATGAAGGCGCCGGGCGTGAAGTGATAGGAAAAACAGTTGTGAATCAGGTCGCCATGGCGAAAACCGGCGGCATAGAGCGCACGCGCCATGCGCCACGGGTCGATGTCCTTGCCCTGCATTTCGTAGATCGGGCCGGGCGAAGCGAATACCCGCTTGGCGTCGCGCGGCGCCAGCGAATTCAGCCCGCCAAACGGCAGCGATTTCTTCTGCAGGTCGATCAGATCGCGCTTGCGGGTCAGCGGCAGGTTCGCCAACGCCTCGCGCGTCACGATGCCGAACGGATTAATCCCGGCCAGCGCATGAAAATAATGGCTCGTCGCTTCCTTGGCATGCGCCACCTGGCGCGCCAGCTTGTCCATCAAATTCTGCTCGCGCTCTTCCGGATCCCGGGTTTCGAGAGGATCGTAAAAACTCATTTCATTTTTCTCCGTTTTTTCCGGTTCACCGTGGAATTCAGGTATTCAGCGATACACCCACCCTGCCCGCGGGTTGCAAAGTAGCCGCACAGGGCAAGGCGGAGGCCGGCGCCTTTGGCTCCTGCCAACAAGCCGGCCGACAACGCCGCCATGCGCGGCGCACTGCAACCCGCTAAGAGAGCCAGCGTTTACGGCGGCGATAGTGCTTTACATCCTTGAAGGATTTTCTGCCGGCCGAACTCAGCCCGAGATAAAACTCCTTCACATCCTCATTCGTTCTAAGGTCCTCGGCATCGCCTTCCATGACGACCCGACCGTTCTCCAGAATGTAGCCGAAATCCGCATAGCGCAAGGCAACCATGGTGTTCTGTTCGGCCAGCAAAAAACTGACGTGTTCGCGGGTATTCAGGTCCTGCACGATCTCGAAAATTTCCTCGACGATCTGCGGCGCCAGCCCCATCGAAGGCTCGTCGAGGAGGATCATTTCCGGCTTGGCCATCAGCGCGCGGCCGATGGCGCACATCTGTTGCTCGCCACCGGAAGTGTAGCCGGCCTGCGAGGCACGTCGCGTCTTGAGGCGCGGAAAATAATGGTAAACCTTTTCCAGGCTCTCCTTCAGTTCACCCCGCGAAATCCGGCGGGTATAGGCGCCGGTCAGCAGGTTTTCCTCGATGGTCAGGTGGCCGAAACAATGGCGGCCTTCCATGACCTGGATGACGCCGCGCCTGACCAGTTCGTTCGGCGTCAGCTGATCGATACGCTGGCCCTTGTATTCGACCAGACCCTTGGTCACATCGCCGCGTTCGGCATGCAACAGGTTGGAAATCGCCTTCAGGGTCGTCGATTTTCCGGCGCCGTTGGCATCGCGCAGGGCGACGATCTTGCCCTTCGGCACGTTCAGCGAAACGCCCTTGAGCACGAGGATCACGTGGTCGTAGATGACCTCGATATTATTGATGCTCAAATAGTTGTCGACCGCAGCAGATTCACTCATAGCCGTTCCCGAAACGTGGAAACCGGGAAATGGCGAGATGTTTCCCCCTCGCCATCCCCTTCCTTTGCCTTACATTTCCTTGGCGCAATCGCGCGGCGTGATGCCCTTTTCCTTGGCATACTGCTTGGCCGAGGCCTGGAACAGCGGGTGGATCAGCGCCTTGTTACCCTCGATCCAGCCCGATACCGGCACCCACTTGCTGCCATCCCACTGCTGGATCTTCACCTTGCCGGAGCCTTCGTGATTGGCGCAGGAGGTCTTGATTTCCGGCAACAGGTCAGTCGCGCCCAGCGCCTTCAGGCGGGCATCGGTAATGTTCAGGTTTTCCAGCGCCCAGCGGGTCTGCTCGCCGTTAAGCGCCTTGCCCTTGCCGTACTTTTCCTGACCCTTGCGGATCGCCTCGACCGACAGCACGGCGGCGGAAACACCACGGTTGTAGAGCACGGTACCGATCTTGGAAGCATCCTGCAGGTTGCCCTTGCCGGCGCCGTAGACCACCTTCTCGATATCGGCGATCAGCGGCACCTGCTTGCCGGCAACGTTCCAGGTCGCCGCCATGTAGCCCTTGGCGGCGTCGCCGGCCGGGATCACGTCTTCCTCGGAACCGGTCCACCACGAACCGATCATCCGGTCACGCGGAAAGCCGACCTTCTGCGCCGCCTTCAAGGCCGTCTGGTTCATCACGCCCCAGCCCCAGAACACGACATAGTCCGGCTTCTCCTGACGAATCCGCAGCCACTGGGCACCCTGCTCGTTACCCGGGTGGGCGACCGGGATCTGCACCAGTTCGAACTTGTTCAGCTTGGCCTCGGCCTCCATGGCGATGATGGCCTCCTTGCCGTACGCGGAATCGTGATACAGATACACGATCTTCTTGCCGGCCAGGCTGCCGCCATTCTTGTCCTTGAGAAATTTGACGATGGCCGAGGCCTGCATCTGGTAGGTGGTGACCAGCGGGAAGGCATACGGGAAGACCGAGCCGTCGACGGCGTCGGTACGGCCGTAGCCCATCATGGCCAGTGGCAGCTTGTCCTGGGCCGACTTGTCGATCAGTGCATAGGAAATACCGGTGGACATGGTGTGGATTGGCCCGGCCGACTTGGCGGCCTTGCTCTTCAGGCGCTCATAGCACTCGACGCCCTTGGCGTTGTTGTATTCGGTTTCGCATTCCTCGTAGGTCATCTCGACGCCATTGACGCCCTTTTCCTTCAGGTTGATGTAGTTCAGGTAGTCGATGAAGCCACCGTAGAAAGCCTGGCCGTTGGAACCGTAAGGGCCGACGCGGTAGTCGATGAGCGGGAAAAACTGCTCCTCGGCAGCCACGGCAGGTTGCGCCAGCATGACCAGCGAAAGCGCGGCGGCAGCAAGGGCGGGTTTGATATTTCTAATCATTGAATGTCTCCTCCAGGTTTACAAAAAACGACGGGGCTGCCGCCGCTTGAACAATCGCCGTTCCTAGTGCGGGAACGGCCACAGACGCAGTTTCTCCTTGGCAATCTGCCACAAACGGGCCAGCCCGTGTGGCTCGACGATCAGGAAGAACATGATCAGCGCACCGAACACTGCGATCTGGATGTGCGATACGGTGGCGCTGGCAAAAGGCAGGCCGAACAGGTCGGCGACAAAAGGCAGCGCCACATCGAGAAGGATGGGGAGCAGCAGGATAAAGGCTGCCCCCAGGAAGCTGCCCATGATCGACCCGACACCGCCGATGATGATCATGAACAGGATTCTGAACGACATATCGAGCGAAAAGCCGTCCGGCTCGACCGAGCCAAGATAGCAGAAGGCATAGAGCGCGCCGGCGACGCCGCAGTAGAACGAGCTGACGGCAAAGGCGAGCAGTTTGGTCGGCATCAGGCGGATACCGATCACCGAGGCTGCCACATCCATGTCGCGCACCGCCATCCAGGCCCGTCCGGTGGCCGAACGCACCATGTTCTTGGCGGCCAGCGCCATGACGACGACAATCGACAGCACGAGCAGGTATTTCTCGACCGGCGTCGTTAATTCGTGGCCGAAGATGATCAGCCGCTGCGTCGAGATCACGCCGGAAGACGAGTTGTTCGACAGCCAGGGGAACTTGGTCAGGCACCAGATAATGAAAAATTGCGCCGCCAGCGTCGCCACCGCCAGGTAAAAGCCCTTGATGCGCAGCGACGGCAGACCGAACAGGATGCCGACACCGGCTGCGGTCAACCCGGCAAGAATGAAGGAAAGCAGCAGCGGAATGCCCTCGATGCGCAGCTCGAAATTGTAGGCCGCATACGCCCCGACTGCCATGAAGGCGGCCGAACCGAGCGACAACTGGCCGGCGTAGCCGGTCAGTATGTTTAGTCCGAGCGCCGCCAGGGCGAAGATCAGAAAGGGAATCAGGATCGCCGAAAACCAGTACTCGCTGGCCAGCACCGGCACGCCGACGAAAGCGACGGCCAGCAGGGCGACGATGGCGATGCGGTCCTGACGGATCGGGAACAGTTGCTGGTCGGTGGCGTAGGACGTCTTGAACTGGCCGGCTTCGCGATAAAGCATTTTCTTCTACCCTCTTCTATACGCGGTCGATGTGGCGTTCACCGAACAAGCCTTCGGGGCGAACCAGCAGGAACATGAGCGCCAGCATGTACGGGAACCAGCCTTCGATGCCGCCGAAATTGCCGCCGAACAGGTCCTGCATGACCGGCGGAATGTAGATTTCGGCGAGTTTCTCCGAGGCGCCGATGATCAGCCCGCCGACGATCGCCCCCGGCACCGAAGTGAAGCCGCCGAGGATCAGCACCGGCAGCGCCTTGAGTGCCGTGAAAGTGAGCGCAAACTGCACGCCATTGCGCGCACCCCACATCATGCCGGCGACCAGCGCCACGAAGCCGGCGACGCCCCAGACGATGGCCCAGATGTTCTGCAGCGGAATGCCGATCGACAGCGCGGCCTGATGGTCGTCGGCGACGGCACGCAGAGCGCGGCCGACCCGGGTGTACTGAAAGAACAGGGCCAGCGTCGCCACCAGCACCGAGGCGACTCCGGCAGCGACCAGGTCGAACTTGGATATCACCATGTTCCAGTTGTCGAGAATCCACGGAATCGGCTCGTCGACGATACCCAGCTCCAGTGCCCGCGGGGCGCTGCCGAAAACCATCGGCGCCACGCCTTCGATGAAGAAGGCGAGGCCGATGGTCGCCATGAACAGCGCGATCGGTGGCTGATTGACCAGTTTGCGTAGCACGAACTTTTCGGTGGCGATGCCGAACAGGGTCATGATGACAAAGGCGAGGATCACCGCCAGCCACAGCGGGGCGCCCCACTCCATGACGCCGACCACCGACAATGCGGCCAGATAGACCATCGCCCCCTGGGCAAAGTTGAAAACGCCGGAAGCCTTGTAGATCAGCACGAAACCGAGCGCGACCAGCGCGTACATGACGCCCGAGAGCAGGCCACCGATCAGGACTTCCAGGAAAAAATTCATGGCTAAAGACCTTTCTTGCCGCGGATTACGCAGATTGGCGCAGATCAATACGCAAAAAATCTGCGTTTGTCTGCGTCAAGGTTTTTTTGTTCATTGACAGAAGCACGCTCAGTGTCCCGCGCCGAGGTAGGCCGTAATAACGTCCTCGTTACTCTTGACATCTTCCGGCGTGCCATCGCCGATCTTCTTGCCGTAATCGAGCACGACGACGCGGTCGGAAATATCCATGACGACCCCCATGTCGTGCTCGATCAGCACGATGGTGGTGCCGAACTGGTCGTTCACGTCGAGGATGAAGCGGCACATGTCCTGCTTTTCCTCGACGTTCATGCCGGCCATCGGCTCGTCGAGCAGCAGCATGGCCGGCTCGGCGGCCAGCGCGCGGGCCAGTTCGACGCGCTTTTGCAGGCCGTAGGGCAGGCGCCCGACCGGTGTCTTGCGGATATGCTGAATCTCGAGGAAGTCGATGACCTCCTCGACCTTCTGGCGGTGTTCCAGTTCTTCCCGGCGCGCCCGCCCGAACCACAGCGCATGCTCGACGAAACTGGACTTCATCTTGGTGATGCGCCCGGTCATGATGTTGTCGAGCACGCTCATGCCCTTGAACAGCGCGATGTTCTGGAAGGTGCGGGCGATGTTCTGCTGCGCCGCCATGTGCGGCTCCATCTTCTTGCGCTCCTCGCCGTGCCAGAAAATCCTGCCTTCCTGCGGGTGGTAGACGCCGTTGATGACGTTCAGCATCGAACTCTTGCCGGCGCCATTGGGGCCGATGATGGCGCGCACCTCGTGTTCGCGGACATCGAAGGAAATGTCGGTCAGGGCCTTGACGCCCCCGAAGCGCAGCGAAATGTTCTGCAGGTCGAGAATGACGTCGCCGATCTTCTTGCCGCTCATGATCAGGCCGCCTTCCTGACCACCGGGAAGGTCTTCACATCGACGATCTGCAGGTCGGCTGCCACCTTGCCGCGCCGCCCGTCCTCGAACTTGACCTCGGTTTCGATGAATTGCGACGCCTTGCCGTCGTAGAGCGCATCGATCAGCACCTTGTATTTGTCGGCGACGAAATTGCGCCGCACCTTGCGCGTCCGCGTCAGCTCGTCGTCATCGGGATCGAGTTCCTTGTGCAGAACCAAAAAGCGATGGATCTGCGAGTCGGCGACCATCGTGTCGTGCACGAGGTCCGCATTGATCTGCTCGACGCATTCGCGAATCAGTTCCAGCACCTCCGGTTTGCCGGCCAGATCGGTGTAACCGGAATAGGCGATACCGCGCCGCTCGGCCCAGTTGCCGACGGCGCCGACGTCGATATTGATGAAGGCGCAGACCATGTCGCGGGCGTGGCCGAAACAGACCGCTTCCTTGACGTGCGGGAAGAACTTGAGCTTGTTCTCGATGTAGTTGGGCGCGAACATCGCACCATTGGCGAGCTTGCCGACATCCTTGGCGCGATCGATGATTTTCAGGTGGCCATCGTCGTCGAGAAAGCCGGCGTCGCCGGTCATGAAATAGCCGTCTGCGTTGATCGATTCGGCCGTATCCTCCGGCCGCTTGTAATATTCCTTGAGCAGCATCGGGCCTCTGACGAGCACCTCGCCATTGTCGGCAATCTTGATCTCGACGCTCGGCGCCGGCGCCCCGACGGTATCGGACTTGACGTGACCGTCGGGCTGCAGGCAGACGTAGGCACAGGTCTCGGTCTGCCCGTAAAGCTGCTTGAGGTTGATGCCGATCGAACGATAGAAACGGAACAGTTCCGGGCCGATCGCCGCGCCGGCAGTATAGGCGGCGCGGATACGGCTCATGCCGAGCACGTTGCGCAGCGGCGCGAAGATCAGCAGGTTGCCGAGCCAGTACAGGAAGCGGTCGCCCGCCGCGACCGGCTTGCCGTCGAGAATATCGCCGCCGCAGCGCTTGGCGACGCCCATGAAGTAATGGAAAAGTTTCTGCTTCAGTTTCCCGGCGTCTTCCATGCGGATCATCACCGAGGTCAGCAGGCTCTCGAACACACGCGGCGGCGCGAAATAGTAGGTCGGGCCGATCTCGCGCAGGTCGGTCATCACCGTTTCGCCGGATTCCGGACAATTGATCGTGAATCCGGCGACCAGCGCCTGC
This sequence comes from uncultured Dechloromonas sp., assembly GCA_964527745.1. GTDB lineage: Bacteria > Pseudomonadota > Gammaproteobacteria > Burkholderiales > Rhodocyclaceae > Azonexus. The sequence goes on along the minus strand of CAZGPO010000055.1, from coordinate 1,307 downwards.
GCGTAGGAAAACAGGTGATCGCCGACCCAGGCCATCGGCAGGTAGGAGAGAATGTCGCCGTCGCCAGTCATCTGGTCGACCTTGACTCCGCCCTGCGCGGCGGAAATGAATGCCGCGTGGGTCTGGCAGACGCCCTTCGGCTTGCCTGTCGTGCCCGAGGTATAGAGCATCACCGAAACGTCGTCGTAATGACCCTTCCCGATTTCCGAATTGAGGAAATCGGGGTGATTCCGGTCGTGAATCCGCCCCATTTCCATCAACTCGTGGATGTCGTGCAGGAAAGGCTGGGTGTAATGGCGCATGCCGCGCGGATCGTCATAGACGATGTGTTCGAGTGCCGGCAGTCGATCCCTGATTTCGAGCAGCTTGTCGACCTGTTCCTGGTCCTCGACGATGGCAAAACGGATGCCGGCATCCTGCAGCACGAAAAGCATTTCATCGGCTACCGCATCCTGATACAGCGGCACCGGGACGCCGCCGAGACACTGGGCGGCACTCATCATCATATAGAGATGTGGCCGGTTGTCGCCGATGATGGCGAGATTGTCGCCACGCTTGAAGCCGAGTTCGGCGAGCCCGCAGGCCAGCGCCCGGACCCGCTCGGCGACGTCGGCCCACGACCAGGTCTGCCAGATGCCCAGGTATTTCTCGCGCATCGCCGGCGCGGCCGGGCGCGTTTTTGCGTGATTCAACAACAGGCGCGGGAAAGTGTGCAGCCCGTCCAGTGACCCGAAATCCACCTCTCCGGCCATTCATGTCTCCTCTTCGCCGCGCCTCGCCGGGACACGGTCTGTTTATTACCTGACGCATTGTGTCGATTGCTGCCAGTAGCGTAAACCTTGCAGTGCACAACGGCAATCGCCCACATGCTGACAACGAGTCTAGGGAATTTGCCAGCTTATAATTGTCATCTGCCAGACAATCCGGAAATTTCTTGAAAAACGCCGAGGAACTCCTGCGTAATTCGTTGTGGGGCCAAGCGCTGACCGCCGACGAAATGTCGCGGGCGCTGGCTGGAACCTGCGAACGGACCTTTGCCGCCGGTGCCTTCATCTGCATGAAGGGGGAACCGGTCGACTACTGGATGGGTATCGTCGACGGCCTCGGGAAGATGGCCAGCCACTGGACGACCGGCAAGACCACCTCGCTGACTGGTATCGGTTCTGGCGGCTGGTTCGGCGAGGGTTCGCTGCTCAAGGAGGAAACCCGGCGCTACGATGTCATGGCACTGCGCGAAACACGCGTCGCCTTCATGAACCGCAGCACCTTCCTGTGGCTGATGGATCACAGCATTCCCTTCAACCGCT
>CAZGPO010000054.1:0-11582 GCA_964527745.1 uncultured Dechloromonas sp. | reverse complement strand
GCGTAGGTCGAGAACTTGTAGCCGCGGCGGTATTCGAACTTGTCCACCGCCTTCATCAGGCCGATGTTGCCTTCCTGGATCAGGTCGAGGAACTGCAGGCCGCGGTTGGTGTATTTCTTGGCGATCGAGATGACCAGACGCAGGTTGGCCTCGGTCATTTCGCGCTTGGCGCGCCGTGCCTTGGCCTCGCCGGTGGACATCTGCTTGTTGATTTCCTTCAGGTCCTTGAGCGGAATGCCGATGTGTTCCTGAAGAGCGAGCAGCTTTTTCTGCTCTTCCTTGATTGCCGGGGCATTGCGGGTCAGGATCGCAACATAGGTTCGCGGTGCGGCGGCGATTTCGGCGTCGACCCAGTCAAGATTGACTTCGTTGCCCGGGAAGGCCTGGATGAAATGCTGACGCGGCATTTTGACCTTGTCGACACTGATTTGCTGGATCTTGCGCTCGGATTTGCGAACCTGATCGACCATCCCGCGCACGCTGTCGCACAGCCGCTCGATCGAGCGCGAGGTGAAGCGGATGTTCATCAGCTCGTCGGAAATCTGCTGGCGGACCTTGAGGTAGGTCTTGTCCTGCGATCCCTTGCTGGCCAGAGCTTTCTGCAGCTTGACGTGCAGCGTACGGATAATTGCAAAACGCTCCAGGGCATCGGTCTTGAGTTGCAGCAGCGATGCCGAGACAGCGCCGGCGCCGCCATCGTCGTCATCGTTGTCGCCATCGTCGTCATCGTTGTCGCTGTCGTCGTCATCGCCGACCTTGTTGTCCGGCGCTTCAGCGGCTGGCGCATCGTCGATGGCGTTCGGGTCAATCAAGCCGTCGACCAGTTCGTCGATGCGCATTTCGTCGGCCTCGATCTTGGCGGCCATTTCGACGATGTCGGCGATGGTGGTTGGGCACGCCGAAATCGCCTGCACCATGTGCTTGAGGCCATCCTCGATGCGCTTGGCGATCTCGATTTCACCTTCGCGGGTGAGCAGTTCGACCGAACCCATTTCGCGCATGTACATGCGCACCGGGTCGGTTGTGCGGCCGAATTCGGAGTCGACCGTGGACAATGCCTGTTCGGCCTGTTCCTCGACTTCCTCGTCATCGGTCGAGCCGGCAGAAGCGTCCGACATCAGCAGGTCTTCGGCGGCCGGGGCTTCGTCGAAGACCTGGATGCTCATGTCGCTGAAAGTGGAAATGATGGTTTCGATGCTTTCGGCATCGACGACATCGTCCGGCAGGTGGTCGTTGATCTCGGCGTAGGTGAGGTAGCCGCGTTCCTTGCCGAGCTTGATCAGGTTCTTGAGGCGCGTCTTGCGCGCTTCGGCATCCAGCGGTGCCGGGGCCTCCGTCAGTGCACCGGCGAGCAGCGCCTTTTCGGCCGCTTTCTCCTTGGCTTTGCTGGTGCGAGCCTTCGGGGTTTCCTTAGCGGTATCTTTTGCCTTGGCCATGAACAGGATCCATTTAATTGGAGAAACCGTAAATTATACCACAACTTAGCTTCGTTTTTCCCGGCTGGAAAGACGAATGTAAGCCTGCTTTTCTTCGGCGGTCAGTCCGGCGACGCCAAGCTTTTGCACCCGGACCTGCAGTTCGGCGAATGCGCGTTTCTGATCCCCTTCCTGAAGCTTTTCCAGGGTTGCGCGGAATTCACTCTCTGCCTCGCCTTCGTCAAACGGGCTGCCGAGAAGTTCCGCTGCGAAACTTTCGAACAGCGCCTCTTCCGGCAGACCGCGGATTCTTTCGCGCAGACTCGCGTAGCTGGAGGCATCGGGGTCGGCGTTAACCAGTTTGTGCAACAACAACAGCGCCGGACGCTCGGTGGTGTCGGGTAGCAATGTGACCGGCAATGCCCCGGCCAGTTCCGGTTTATGCAGGACGATGCGCAGCAGGTTGCGGGTCAGCGACGGCGCTGTCCTGTTGGCTCTCGGCGGTGCCGCCGGAGTATAGGAACGCAGTTCGCACAGGCGTTCGACTTCGCTCTGGGCAAAGCCACTGGCTTCAGCCAGGCGCTTGACCAGCTGCAGGCGTAGCAGCGGCGTCGGCAACTTGAGCAGCAGCGGCTTGGCTTCGTAAATCAGCTGGGCCTTGCCTTCTGAACTGGTCAGATCGCAGCGCTGGGCGAGTTCGCGTAGCAGGAAGTCGGAAAGCGGCATTGCCTGCTTGACCAGCCGCTCGAACGCCTCCTTGCCGTTGGCCCGGATGTAGCTGTCCGGGTCGTCGTCCTGCGGCAGAAAGACGAAGGCGAGGCGCTTGTTGTCGGCCAGTGCTTCGAGCGCGTTTTCCAGCGCGCGCCAGGCCGCCTTGCGTCCGGCATTGTCGCCGTCGAAGCAGAAAACGACGCGGTCGACCTGGCGCAGCAGCTTGTTTACGTGAGTGGCGGTGGTCGCCGTGCCAAGCGTCGCGACGGCATTGCCGACGCCGTTCTGGGCCAGCGCGATGACGTCCATGTAACCCTCGGTGACGATCGCAGTATTGGTTTCGCGCAGCGCCTGGCGGGCCTGTGGCAGGCCGAACAGTTCGCGGCCTTTTTCGAAGAGCGGGGTTTCCGGCGAGTTCAGATACTTCGGTTCGCCGTGGTCGATGATGCGCCCGCCGAAGGCGATGATGTCGCCTTTCTGGTTGATGATCGGGATCATCAGACGGTCGCGGAAGCGGTCGTAGCGGCGGCCGGCTTCGTTTTCAATGATCAGCCCGGCGACCTTGAGTTCGTCGGCGTTATAGTCCGGGAAAACTTCCTGCAGGTTCTGCCAGCCGTCCGGGGCGTAACCCATGCCATAGCGGGCAGCGATTTCGCCGCTCAGGCCACGTTTCTTGCAGTATTCGATGGCGCGCGGCGAAGCCTTTAGCCGATCCTTGTAATACTGTGCGGCTCGCGCCATGACCTCGATCAGTGTCCGCGTCTGTCCTGGTTTCTCGTCGTTGAAGCCGCGCCCTTCGCTTTCCGGCACCTGCATGCCGGCGCGGCTAGCCAGTTCCTTGACGGCATCGACGAAGCCGAGGCCCTGGTATTCCATGACGAAGCTGATCGCCGTACCGTGCGCGCCGCAGCCAAAGCAGTGGTAGAACTGCTTGGTCGGACTGACCGTGAACGACGGCGATTTTTCGTTGTGGAAGGGGCAGCAGGCAGCGTAATTGGCGCCAGCCTTCTTGAGCGGCACGTAGCCGTCGACGAGGTCGACGATGTCGACCCGGGCGAGCAAGTCCTGGATGAATGTATCCGGGATCATGCGTGACTAGCCGGCAAGTGCCGCCTTGACGAGCCTGGAAACTTCCGCCATGTCGGCTTTGCCGGCCAGGCGTGGCTTCAGGATGGCCATCAACTTGCCCATGTCGGCCGGGCCCTTGGCGCCGGTTTCGGCGACTGCCGCGGCAACGGCGGCAGCCGTGTCGGCGGCGCTCATCTTCTCCGGCAGGTAGGCGGCGAGAACCGTTATCTCGAATTTTTCGCCATCGGCAAGCTCCTGGCGACCGGCGGCTTCGTACTGGGTGACGCTGTCCTTGCGCTGCTTGGTCAGCTTTTCGATGACGGCGATGACGGCGTTGTCGTCGAGTTCGATACGCTCATCGACTTCCTTCTGTTTGATGGCGGCGAGCAAAAGACGGATCGCGTTCAGCCGTGCTGTTTCCTTGGCCTTCATGGCCGTTTTCATATCTTCGGTAATGCGTGTCTTGAGACTCATGGTGCGCTTTCTCGGAAAGTTCGCCGGAAAAAAGACAAAGCCGCCGGCTTTTGAGGGCGGGCGGCTCTTGTTTGCGGCGAAAGGTACGAATCAGTACATTTTCGGCGGCAGGGTCAGGCTACGGAGGCGCTTGTGCTGGCGTTTGACAGCAGCGGCAGCCTTACGCTTGCGCTCGGTCGTGGGCTTTTCGTAAAACTCACGGGCGCGCAGCTCGGTCAGGAGGCCCGTCTTCTCGACAGCACGCTTGAAGCGGCGAATCGCCACCTCGAACGGTTCGTTTTCCTTGACACGAATGTTCGGCATAAAAATCACCCCCTTCCGTCAGGCGCCCGCCAGGTCAAGTAAACGGCGGTGCGCGCAAATTTGTGTCCGCATGGTTGCGGAAAGCCCAACAGTATAGGACAAAAATCCGTTTTGCTCCAAGTGATAAAATGCGTGCCAATGCTGATCCTGGGTATTGAGTCTTCCTGCGACGAAACCGGTATTGCGCTTTATGACAGCGCGGCCGGCCTGTTGTCGCACGCACTTTACTCACAGGTGGCGATGCATGCCGAATACGGCGGCGTGGTGCCGGAGCTGGCGTCGCGCGATCATGTGCGCCGCGTCGTACCGCTGTTGCGCGAAGCCCTGACCAGCGCGCAACGCTCGCTGGCCGATGTCGATGCCGTCGCCTACACGCGCGGGCCGGGTTTGTCGGGCGCCCTGCTGGTCGGCTGCGCCTTTGCCGAGGCGCTGGCTGTCGCGCTGGACAAGCCGACCATTCCGGTACACCACCTCGAAGGGCATTTGTTGTCACCCTTGCTGTCTGCCGATCCGCCGGCTTTCCCGTTTGTCGCGCTGCTGGTTTCCGGTGGACATACGCAGTTGATGAAGGTGACCGGCGTTGGCGAGTACGAACTGCTCGGTGAAACGCTGGACGATGCGGCCGGTGAAGCCTTCGATAAAAGCGCCAAGCTGCTCGGCCTGCCCTATCCGGGCGGCGCCCTGCTGTCGCGACTTGCCGAGCAGGGAACACCCGGCGTTTACGAATTGCCGCGGCCGATGCTGCACTCCGGCGACCTGAATTTCAGTTTTTCCGGGTTAAAGACGGCAGTGCTGACGCTGGTGCGCGAGCATGACGGCGTGATCAGCGATACCTTCAAGGCCGATGCAGCACGGGCGTTTCAGGAGGCCATCGTCGATGTGCTGGTCAGGAAATCGCTGAAAGCGCTGAAGCTGACCGGCTTGAAGCAACTGGTCGTGGCCGGCGGTGTCGGCGCCAATCAACAGTTACGGTCGACGCTGAATCAGGAGGCAAAACGCAAGCGTTTCCGTGTCTATTACCCGGAACTTGAATTCTGCACCGACAACGGCGCGATGATCGCGCTGGCCGGTTGCCTGCGCCTGCAGTCGGGAACGGCGGCGAAGGCGGCAGGCAGCTTCGCCGTGCAGCCGCGCTGGCCGCTGATGGAAATATCCGCCGGCAAGGCCTGAAAAAAGCCCGGGTCACCCCGGGCTTCGCGCATCAGACCGTCAGGCCCAAGGCCTTGGCGACGCCGGCGCCATAGGCCGGATCGCACTTGCTGCAATTGCCGATATGGCGACGCTTGATCTCTTCCGGTGCATCGCCCAGCGAGCGGGCGGTGTTCTCGAACAGGACCTGCTGCTGGGCCGGCGTCATCAGTTGGAACAGCGCGCGCGGCTGCGAGTAATAGTCGTCATCGTCCTCGCGGAAGTTCCAGTGGTCGGCCGCGCCGTTGATTGCCAGCGGCGGTTCGCGGTAGTCCGGTTGTTCCTGCCACTCGCCCTGGCTGTTCGGCTCGTAGCCGAGGGTGCTGCCGAAGTTGCCATCGACCCGCATCTGGCCGTCACGGTGATAACTATGGAACGGGCACTTCGGCGCATTGACGGGAATATGGCCGTGATTGACGCCGAGCCGGTAGCGCTGGGCGTCGCCGTAGGAGAACAGCCGGCCCTGCAGCATGCGGTCCGGCGAAAAGCCGATGCCGGGCACGACGTTGGCCGGGTTGAAGGCGGCCTGCTCGACTTCGGCGAAATAATTGGCCGGGTTGCGGTTCAGTTCCATGACGCCGACTTCGATCAGCGGATAGTCCTTGTGCGGCCAGACCTTGGTCAGGTCGAACGGGTGATAGGGGACTTTTTCGGCATCGGCTTCCGGCATGACCTGCACTGCCAACGTCCATTTCGGGAAGTCGCCGCCTTCGATGACATCGTAGAGGTCACGCTGGTGCGTTTCGCGGCACTTGCCGACCGCCGCTTCGGCTTCGGCGTCGGTCATGTTCCTGATCCCTTGTTGGCTCTTGAAGTGGAATTTGACCCAGAAGCGCTCGTTCTGCGCGTTGATGAAGCTGAAGGTGTGCGAACCGAAACCGTGCATGTGGCGATAGGTGGCAGGGAGGCCGCGGTCGCTCATGACGATGGTGACCTGATGCAGCGCTTCCGGTAGCAGCGTCCAGAAATCCCAGTTGTTGGTGGCGCTGCGCAGGTTGGTGCGCGGGTCGCGCTTGACGGCATGGTTGAGGTCGGGAAACTTGAGTGGGTCGCGCAGGAAGAAGACCGGTGTGTTGTTGCCGACCATGTCCCAGTTGCCTTCCTCGGTATAGAACTTGACGGCGAAGCCGCGGATGTCGCGCTCGGCATCGGCAGCGCCGCGCTCGCCAGCGACGGTGGAGAAACGGGCGAAAAGTTCGGTCTTCTTGCCCACCTGGGAAAAAATTTTGGCGCGGCTGTACTTGGTGATGTCGTTGGTTACAGTGAACGTGCCATAGGCGCCCGAGCCCTTGGCGTGCATGCGCCGCTCGGGAATCACTTCGCGGTCGAAATGGGCGAGCTTTTCGAGAATCCAGACATCCTGCAATAGTTGCGGGCCACGCGGGCCGGCGGTCATTGTGTTCTGGTTGTCGACGACCGGGCAGCCGGCGGCGGTGGTGAGTTTCTTGTTGCTCATGGCGCGTTCTCCTGGATTTGATTCAGCGGTTCTCGGGAAGGTCGGCACATTTTTGAGCATCGACCTTATGAACCTATACTAGGATACGACATTTGAATTGCCAAATTGATTATTCGTATATTGCGAATTGTCTCTGGCTATGGCTTGGCTAAAAAACGACCAGGCCGGGCGCAGCATGATCAGGTTTTTTTCTTGCTGCCGATTTTGCCTTCCTGGCCGGCCAGAAGGCGCTGAAGGTTCGGCCAGTGCTTGATGATCAGGGCCATGGCGATGATGCCGATGACGATGCCCTGCGAACTGGCGCCGTGCATCAACAGCGAATAGACCGGGGCGAGGAGGGCCGCGAGGATGGCGGCCAGCGAGGAATAGCGGAAGGCATAGGCGGTGAACAGCCAGGTGCCGGCCACGGCCAGGCCGAGCAGCGGGTCGAGGGCGAACAGCACGCCGGCGGCGGTGGCGACGCCCTTGCCGCCCTTGAACCTGAGGAAGACCGGGAACAGATGGCCGAAGAAGACGGCCAGCGTGACGAGGCCGATCGCTGCATCGGAAAGCCCGGCCTGCTGGGCGATGAAGACTGCGGCCCAACCTTTCAGGGCATCGCCGAGCAGCGTGAATAACGCCGCCTTCTTGTTGCCGCTGCGCAGCACGTTGGTCGCGCCGGGGTTGCCCGAGCCGTAGCTGCGCGGGTCGGCGAGACTGAAGAGTTTTGCCGAAACCATGGCGAAGGAAACAGAACCGAGCAGGTAGGCGGCGAGGACGGCGAGGGCGGTGGGCATGGGGCGCTGGTGTCACTAGGGTACAATCGCGGCGGATTTTACACCCCGGATTACGGTCGACTCCCAAATGGACATCATTTTCATCGACGAATTGCGCGTTGCGACGTGGATTGGCATCTATCCGCGCGAAAAGGCGATGGCGCAGACAGTCGAGATTTCGCTGCAGATCGGCGTGTCGACCGCATCGGCCGGGGCAACCGACGACATCCGCGACACGGTCGATTATTCGGTGGTTGTCGACCGCCTGCGGGCTGATCTGACGGCCAGCCATTTCAACCTGCTGGAAAAGCTGGCCGAGCATATCGCCACCCTGCTGCTCGAAAATTTTGCCGCCCAGTGGGTGCGCGTCTCGGTCGCCAAGCTGGGCATGATGCCGGGCGTCAAGCGCGTCGGCGTGATTATCGAGCGTTCGATCTAGAAAGCCGCGGCCAGCGCCGACATCACCGCGAATCCACTGGCCAGGCCGGCACTGCCGGCAACGGCGCGGCCCGGACGATAGGCCGCCGGGATCAATTCGTGACTGACGACCCAGAGCATGGCGCCGGCCGCCGCCGCGAGGGCCAACGGAAGCGCGTCGCCGGCCACGGTGCCGGCGATAACGCCGAACAGGCCGCCGAGCGGTTCGACGAGGCCGGTGGCGAGCGCGATCAGGGCAGCGCGCAGCGGCGCGGCACCGAGCGCGAGCATGGCGCTGGCGACGATCCAGCCCTCGGGAATGTTCTGCAGGGCGATGCCCACCGTCATGCCGTGGTCGGCACCGGATGCTGCGGCGACGCCGACGGCCAGCCCTTCCGGCAGGTTATGCAGCGCAATGGCGGCAACGACAAGCGCCACCTGCGGTAAAGCGGCGCTTGCGTCCACCTCCTCGACATGGGCATGGGGGAAACGGTGGTCCATCTGTCGCATCAAGCGCGTGCCGCCGAGAAAGGCGAGAACCGTGAGCGGGGCGAGAACCCACGGCGCCGTGCTGGCGGCCACTGTCTGGATTGCCGGCATGAGCAGGGAGAAGAAGCTGGCGGCAAGCATCATGCCGCCGGCGAGGCCGAGCATGGGCGCCATCAGCTTCGCGGACGGGCGACGAAGGAAGAGGACCGGCAAGGCACCGAGGCCGGTGGCGAGGCCGGCCAGCAGACTGGCTTGGAGACCCTTGGCGGCCATCGGGTGGGCGGCCAGCCATTGCGCGGACTGTTCGATACCGAAGCTGATCGCGACGGCGGCCATGAATAGGCCGGCCCAGAGCCTGGGTTGGGCAGCCGGCTTGGCATAGTGGCGGATGACGAGCTGGGTCATGGTTGCGCTCCTGATTATCTGGCGCAACTTTACCGGCCAATGTTTGATAGCTCCAATCGATTCAATAAATATCGTCGATTGGCATTGGCAATCACGCCTTGTTGGCGACCTCGACGAGTGTCGGGTTCAGCACACGCAACATGTCGTGCGGATGAACGCCGACCAGGAAGCCGCGGCGACCGCCGTTGATGTAGATCAGCGGCAAGTCGAGGATGGTCATTTCCATATAAACCGGTAGGGGTTTCTTCGTGCCGAACGGACTGGTGCCGCCGACCAGATAGCCGGTGTGGCGGTTGGCGACCTCTGGCTGACACGGCTCGACCTTCTTGCAACCGATCTGGCGCGCCAGTTCCTTGGCCGATACCTTGTGGTCGCCGTGCATCAAAACGATCAGCGGCTTGGCGTTTTCGTCCTCGAAAACCAGCGTCTTGACCACGGCATGTTCGGCGACGTTCAACTCGCGCGCGGAAACCTTGGTGCCGCCGTGCTCTTCGTAGGTGTAGAGATGGCTGGAGAACGGAATTTTGTGCGACCGGAGGAACTTGGTGGCCGGGGTCTCGGGGGCGTGTGGATTCGTGTTCATGACGGTATTCTAGCCTCGCGGGTGATGTGTTGCATGCAATGACTTGAGCCGCTCACGGGCGACGTGGGTATAGATCTGCGTTGTTGAAATGTCGGCATGGCCGAGCAGCAACTGGACGACGCGCAGATCGGCGCCGTGGTTGAGCAGATGGGTGGCGAAGGCGTGGCGCAACACATGCGGCGACAGTTTATCCGGCGCGATGCCGGCGATCAGCGCATAGCGCTTGATCAATTGCCAGAATGCCTGACGGGTCATCGGGCCGCCGCGGGCGGTGACGAACAGCGCATCGCTCTGCCGGCCCTTGAGGATTTCCTGGCGCGCTTCCTTGAGATAGCGCCCGAGCCAGTCGATGGCGAGTTCGCCGAGCGGCACCAGGCGCTCCTTGCTGCCCTTGCCGAGGGCGCGCAGGACGCCTTCGTCGTAGCCGATTTCGTGCAGTTTCAGATTGACCAGTTCGGAAACGCGCAGGCCGGTGGCGTAGAGCGTTTCCAACATGGCGCGGTCACGCAGGCCGAGTGGCACATCGACATCGGGCGCCGCGAGAAGGCTTTCCACCTGCTTCTCCGACATGACCTTGGGCAGGCGCGACGGGCGCGTCGGATTGGCGAGCTTGAGGGTCGGATCGCTGACGATACGGCTGCGCGCCAGTTGCCAGCGGTAGAAGCGGCGCAGTGTCGACAGGTAGCGTGATTGCGAACTGGCGCGGGTCTGCCGCGACAGGTGGGCGACGAAGGCGCTCAGCGTCGTTGCGCGCAGGTCGAGCAACGGCTCTTGGCCATGGTCGGCCAGCCACAGTGAGAGGCGGCCGAGATCGGAGCGGTAGCTGTCGAGCGTCGCCTTGGCCAGGCCGTCTTCCAGCCACAGCGCATCGCAGAAGGCGTCGATCTCGGCGAGATCAGCCGCGCTGGTCGGCAAGATTGCTGCCTTCATGCTTCAGCAGCCAGCGCTTGACGTCGAGCAGGAAGCCGCCGCCCTGGCGGCTGAAACCGCCAAGGCCGCCACCGCTGGCGACGACGCGATGGCAGGGAACGACGAGCGGATACGGGTTGGCGCCGCAGGCCTGGCCGACGGCGCGTGGCGCGTTTTTGAGGTTTTTTGCCAGTTGACCGTAACAGCGTGTCTCGCCGTGCGGAATGGCGGCGATTTCGCCCCAGACACGGCGCTGGAAAGTGGTGCCGGCGGGGCGCAACGGCAGGCCGAAGGCAAAGGCCGGATCGGCCAGGTAGGCGCGCAACTGGCGCACCGCCTCGGCAGCCAGCGGGCTGGTTGGCGCGACTTCCGGCTGCGCTTCGAGGAAGTCGATGGCGGTGATTTCGTCGTCGCTGCAGCGCACGCCGAGGGCGAAGCCGGGTGCGGCGACGATGGCAGCGTAGCGGTCAGGCGCGGACATGGCCATCTCCCAGCACGATCCATTTCTGGCTGGTCAGCCCTTCGAGACCGACCGGGCCGCGGGCGTGGATCTTGTCTGTGGAAATACCGATCTCGGCGCCGAGGCCATATTCAAAACCATCGGCAAAGCGCGTCGAGGCGTTGATCATGACCGAACTGGAATCGACCTCGCGCAGGAAGCGCATGGCTTTCGGATGGTTGTCGGTGACGATGGCCTCGGTGTGGTGCGACGAATACTGGTTGATGTGGGCGATGGCTTCGTCGATGCCGGCGACGACCTTGACCGAAATGATCGGCGCCAGGTATTCGGTGTAGTAATCTTCTGCCGTGGCCGCGACGGCGTTCGGCACGATGGCGCAGGTTTCGGTGCAACCGCGGATTTCGACACCCCTGGCCGTCAGCATTGTGGCAATTGGCGGTAGCAGCGCGGCGGCAACGCTGCGGTCGACGAGCAGCGACTCGGCGGTATTACAGGTGCCGTAACGCTGGGTCTTGGCGTTCTCGACAATTTTGAGCGCCTTGTTCGGGTCGGCTTCGGCTTCCAGATAAACGTGGCAGTTGCCGTCGAGGTGCTGGATCATCGGCACGCGCGCTTCGGCCAGCAGGCGGGCGATCAGGCCCTTGCCGCCGCGCGGAACGATGACGTCGACGAATTCGCGCATGGTGATCAGTTCGCCGACGGCGGCGCGGTCGGTGGTGTCGATGACCTGCACGCACTCGGCCGGCAGTCCTGCGGTCTTTAGCCCTTCCTGGACCAGCGCCGCGATCGCACGGTTGGAGCGGATCGCTTCCGAGCCGCCGCGCAGGATGGCGGCGTTGCCCGATTTCAGGCACAGCGCTGCGGCATCGGCCGTCACGTTTGGCCGGGCTTCGTAGATGATGCCGATGACGCCGAGCGGCACGCGCATCTTGCCGACCTGGATGCCGGA
>CAZGPO010000053.1:0-11776 GCA_964527745.1 uncultured Dechloromonas sp. | reverse complement strand
GCATTCGTCGGCCTTCAGCGCGGCAGCGAGCGCGACGCCGGAAGTATCGGAACCACCGCGACCGAGCGTGGTGATGTTGCCGTGTTCATCGACGCCCTGGAAACCAGCAACGACAACGACGTTACCTGCATCGAGGTCGCGCCGCATATTGGCTTCGTCGATCGACAGGATGCGTGCCTTGGTATGCGTACTGTCGGTCAGGACCTTGACCTGGCCGCCGGTGTAACTCTTGGCCTGGCAGCCGATCTCCTTGAGCGCCATCGCCAGCAGGCCGATGGTGACCTGCTCGCCGGTCGCCATGACCATGTCGAGTTCTCGCGGATCGGGATTGGCCTGAATTTCCTTGGCCAGTGCAATCAGTTTGTTGGTCTCGCCGCTCATCGCCGAGAGCACGACCACCACTTGATGACCCTGAGCCTGAAATTTTGCGACGCGCCTGGCCACGTTTTTGATGCGCTCGGGATTCGCTACCGAGGTGCCGCCATATTTTTGAACAATCAACGCCATGAAATTATCCGGTTGAACCTTGAGAACGTGAAAAAACAGGGCAGGATTTTACTCCACCCTGTTTCCGAATGAAATTGCCGGTTAGAGATCGGCCAGAACGCGCAGATGGGCACCGACGCTGCGCGCCAGTGAGGTCATCACGTAACCGCCTTCAAGCATCGAAACGATGCGCTTGTCGCACATTTCGGCAGCCAGATTCTTCAGGTGCTCGGTACACCAGGCGTAATCCTTCTCGACCAGCTTCAGGCCACCCATGTCGTCCTCGTAATGACCGTCGAAACCAGCAGAAATGAAGATCATCTGCGGTTTGAATTCCTTGAGCCGCGGCGTCCACACCTGCAAGACCGCATCGCGGAATTCCTCACCGCCACAACCGGCTGCGAGCGGCACGTTGCACATGTTGGCAGCCGGCTTGTCGGTCCCGCAATAGGGATAGAACGGATGCTGGAAGATGCTGCACATCAGCACCTTTTCGTCGCCGGCAAAGCAATCTTCCGTACCGTTGCCGTGGTGCACGTCGAAATCAATGATCGCCACGCGCTCAAGGCCATGCGCTTTCAAAGCATGACGGGCGGCAACGCCGATGTTGTTGAAGAAGCAGAAGCCCATCGGATTGGCTTTTTCGGCATGGTGACCAGGCGGGCGAACGGCGCAGAAGGCATTTTCGCATTCGCCGCTCATGACCAGGTCAACCGCATGACAACCGGCGCCAGCGGCGCGCAGGGCAGCCTGCCAGGTGTGTGGATTCATCGCGGTATCGGGGTCGAGGTGAACGACCCCACGTTCCGGCGAGGCGCGCTTGATACGCTCCAGATGCGACGCCGGGTGTACGCGCAGCAATTGTTCGAAAGTCGCTGCTGGCGCATCGTGATATACGAAATAGGCATCGATCCCCTGAGCGATCAGGTGATCGTTGATGGCGGTAAGGCGTTGCGGGCATTCCGGATGATGCGAACCCATGTCGTGCAACTGGCAATCGCGATGGGTAATAAAGGCAGTGGTCGTCACTTGTTCTCTCTCTGAACCGGCGCCCAGTGCGGCGCACGTCGAAATAGCATTATCGACCCAATCGCTGTGACGCTTCAAGCATTAGAATGGCTCGTGCCACCATTTCCCGGAAAATCCTGATGTTCGCAGCCACCCTCTCGACGCTCGCCACCAAGCCCCGCCCGCTCGACCCAGTCCTTGCCGCCGCCGGTCGCGTCATCCTCGGCAAGCAGGGCGAGATTCGCCAGGCGGTCGCCTGTCTGCTCGCTGGCGGCCACCTGCTGATCGAAGATCTGCCCGGCGTCGGCAAGACCACCCTGGCGCACGCGCTGGCCCGCCTGCTCGGCCTTGGCTTTTCGCGTATCCAGTTCACCAGCGACCTGCTACCGGCCGACATCACCGGCGTCTCGATCTACGAACGGGAGCGCGGCGAATTCCATTTTCTGCCCGGCCCGATCTTTTCCCAGCTGGTTCTCGCCGACGAGATCAACCGCGCGACCCCGAAGACGCAAAGCGCCCTGCTCGAAGCCATGGAGGAACGCCAGGTCACGGTCGAAGGCGAAACCCGTCCGCTTCCCGAGCCCTTTTTCGTGATCGCCACCCAGAATCCCTCGCACCAGATCGGCACCTTTCCGCTGCCCGAGTCACAGTTGGACCGCTTCCTGATGCGCATCGAAATCGGCTACCCGGACCGCAGCGCCGAGCGGGCGCTGCTGGCGGCCGGCGGGCAACGAACGCGGGCCGACCAGCTAGCGCCCCTGATCGATGCCCAGGCCCTGCCTCGACTACAACGCGAGGTCGCTGCCGTACATGCGGCCGAGCCGCTGATCGATTACGTCCAGTCACTGGTCGAGGTGACTCGCCGCGATCCGGCATTCCATCACGGCCTCTCGCCACGCGCCGGACTCGCCCTGCTCGCGGCGGCACGCGCCTGGGCCTGGCTGGACGGCCGCGACATGGTGCTGCCCGACGATGTCCAGGCAGTACTGCCAGCGGTCGCCCGCCACCGCCTGCGGGCAACCCAGGGCACCGGTATGGCCAGGGCCGAGGACATCGCGGCACTGATCCGCGCAGTACCGATTCCCTGAAGCGATGGGCGTCATCGCCAGCCTCCAGCAGCGGCTCTTTCGCTGGCAGAGCGATGGGACGGCGCCGCTGCGCCTCGCCCAGCGCCGCATCTTCATCCTGCCGACACGCGCCGGCCTGCTGTTCGCCGCCGCGCTGCTCGCCATGCTCACCGGCGCCATCAATTACAGCCTGGCGCTCGGTCACGCTCTCGTCTTCCTGCTCGCCGGTCTGGCGCTGACCGGTATGGTCCATGCCTTTCGCAACCTGCACGGGCTGACCATCGCCCCCGGGCGTTGCCTCCCGGTTTTTGCCGGCGAGGTCGCCTATTTTCCGTTGCACCTTGCAAATGACCGCGCCATGCCGCGCCTGGCGCTTGAACTGCGCGCCGGAACAGAAGCCGCCAGTGTTGCCACCGCGGTCGCCGGACACGGCACGAGCGAAGTCGCGGTACCGGTCGTCTCGACGCAGCGCGGCTGGCTCGATCTGCCGCGCACGCGCCTCGCCACGACTTTTCCGCTCGGACTCTTCATCGCCTGGAGCTACCTGCAGCCGGCCATGCGCTGCCTGATCTACCCGCAGCCACTGGCCACGCCGTTGCCGCCACTGCAACCTGTCGCCCGTGCCGGCGATCGCCATGGCGACGGCGGGCAGGAGGATTTTTCGGGATTCCGCGAGCGCCAGCCGGCCGACTCGCTTCGTCACGTCGCCTGGAAAGCCAGTGCCCGCGACAGCGCGCAACGTCCCCTGCTGGTCAAGCAGTTCGCTGGCGGCGCCCAGAGCGAACTGCAGCTCGACTGGGCGCTGACGCCCGAAACAGCACCAACAGAAACGCGCATCGCGATCCTCGCCGGCTGGGTAATGGCCGCCGAGGACGAGGGCGCCCGTTACGGTCTACGCCTGCCAGGCAACGAAATTGCGCCGGACAGCAGCGACCTGCACCGCCATCGCTGCCTGGAGGCGCTGGCGCTCTTTCCGTCATGAGTACCCGCCCCGCCGAAACCCTGGATCACGATGTTACGCCCTGGCTGCTGGCGGCGGCGCTGGCGACCACGGCACCGCACGTCATTCATCAGCCGGTCTGGCTCAGCGCTCTTGCAGCAGCACTTTTCGCCTGGGCCGGCTGGCTGTGGTGGCGCAACGAGCGGTTGCCCGGGCGCTGGCCGCTGGTGCTGCTCGTCGCAGTCGCCGCGGGAGGCGTGCTGTTTGAATTCCGCACCCTGTTCGGGCGCGATGCCGGGGTCGCCATGCTCGTCGTCTTCATGGCACTGAAACTCCTCGAACTACGCAGCCGGCGCGACGCGACGGTGGTCGTGACGCTCGGCTACTTCCTGCTGCTGACCCATTATTTCTACTCGCAGAGCATTCCGACCGGCCTCTGGCTGCTGGCCGCGATCATGCTGCTGACCGCGACGCTGATCCGGCTGCACGGCGGGCCCGCCATTTCGACCCGGGCGACACTGCGCCATGCCGGCCTGCTGATGCTGCAGGCGCTCCCCTTCATGCTCGTCCTCTACCTGCTGTTCCCGCGGGTAGCCGGGCCGCTCTGGGGCCTGCCGCAGGACGCCCACAGCGGACGCAGCGGCTTGTCCGACCAGATGACCCCGGGAACCATCGCCAACCTGGCCCTGAGTAGCGAGATCGCCTTGCGCGCCCGCTTTGTCGACCCGGTACCGGCGCGCGGCAAACTGTACTGGCGCGGCCCGGTTCTTGAAAACTATGATGGCCTGACCTGGAAACCGGAGCGCAGCCGCGGCCGCGCTCCGGAAATTGAAACCCTGTCTTCGCCCATCGCCTACGAGACCACGATCGAAGCGCATCAGCAGCGCTGGCTGCTGGCCCTTGACGCGCCTGCCAACCTGGCGCCGGAAATCAGCCTTTCCGGGGCGTTGACCGCAACACTTCGCGAACCGCTCAACCACCGTCAGCGCTTTGCGCTGGCGGCGACGCTCGACTATCGCTTCAATGTCGACGAAGAAAAGCGTGTCCTAACCCGCAACCTGACACTACCGCCGGATGCCAGCCCGCGCGCCCGGACGCTGGCCGAATCATGGAAAGCGGCGGACCCGGATCCCGCCCGCCTGATGCAGAAGGCACTCACCTTCTTTTCCGAAGAAAATTTTTTTTACACGCTGCGACCGCCACTGCTCGGAGAACAGCCGGTCGATGACTTTCTCTTCATCACCCGGCGCGGTTTCTGCGAGCACTACGCCTCGGCCTTCGTTTTCCTGATGCGCGCCGCCGGCGTCCCAGCCCGCGTCGTCACCGGCTATCAGGGCGGCGAGGTCAATCCGGTCGACGGCTTCGTCGTCGTTCGCCAGTCCGACGCCCACGCCTGGGCCGAAGTCTGGATCGCCGGCCAGGGCTGGACACGGGTCGACCCGACCGCGGCGGTTTCTCCGGCGCGGGTCGAAGGCGGCATCGTCGCTGCCATGCCGGCCGGCGAACCGTTGCCGACGCTGATCCGCCTGCGCAGCGACTGGCTGCGCACCCTGGTCTTCCGCTGGGAAGCGGTCAACAATGTCTGGAACCAGTACGTCCTCGGCTACAACCCGCAACGCCAGCGCGAACTGCTCGCCCGTCTCGGCATGCCCGATGGCGACTGGCGAAACCTCGCGATAACGCTGGCCATCGTCTGCGCCGGCCTGCTGCTCGCGCTCACCGGTTGGAGCCTTTATCAGCGGCCGCGTCTCGACCCGGCCGCCCGTCTCTGGCAAAAAGCCTTGCGCCGACTGGCGCGAAGCAAAGTAAACTGTGCCCCTTGGGAAACGCCGCTGGCCTTGCTTGAACGCGTCGAAAACGACCACCCGGCGCTGGCTCCGGCGCTCCGCGATGTGGTTGGCGCCTACCTGCAAGCGCGCTACAGCGGCATTCCCGACAACCTGAAAACCCTGCGCAGCGCCATCGCACGCCTGCCCTGACGGAGAATGATTTGAAACATGCCCTCGGCATCCTGCTGTTCGCTGCCTGCGCTGGACTGAGCCACGCCAAGCCAACTGCCAACAGCTTCGCCAACGATCCGGCAGTCATCGAGTTTGCGCTCGACCTCGAACGGCGCCACGGTTTCGATGCCAACGAACTGCTGCAGCAATTTGCCCAGGTACGATCCAACGATACGGTGCTGCGCCTGATCAAGCCGCCGACCTCACCGACCCAGCGTTCCTGGGAACGCTACCGCTCGCGTTTTCTTAACGAGCAGCGGATCGAGCGTGGCGTCCGCTTCTGGCAGGAAAATCAGGTGAGCCTGATCAAGGCCAGCGTCCTTTACGGTGTGCCGCCCGAAATCATCGTCGCCATCATCGGCGTCGAAACGGTCTACGGCGGCAATACCGGTAACTTTCGGGTCCTCGAAGCGCTGGCCACGCTCGCCTTCCGCTACCCGCGCCGCGCCGAATTCTTCCTCACCGAGCTTGAGCAATTCCTTCTGCTGGCCCGCGAGAACGGCATGGACCCGGTCGCCATCCGCGGCTCCTTCGCCGGCGCCATCGGGATTCCGCAATTCATGCCGGGCAGCCAGCGTCGTTATGCGGTCGACTTCGACGGCGACCATAAAATCGACCTCTCAGGCAGCGTCGAAGATGCCATCGGCAGTGTCGCGCACTTCCTCGAACAGCATGGCTGGCTCGCCGGCCAGCCGATTGCCGTCATCGCGCGCACGGCGGGCGAACCGGAACGCGGCCTGATCGAAGCCGGCATCCAGCCGTCCTTGCTGGTCGCCGATCTGGCGCAGCAGGGAATCACCGCCGCTGCCGACCCGCAGGCAAAGGTGACGCTGGTAGATCTGGTTACGCCGGGGGGCGCGACCGAATACTGGCTCGGCTTCGATAATTTCTACGTCATCACGCGTTACAACCGCTCCAGCTTCTACGCGATGTCAGTGTTCCAGCTGGCCGAAGAAATCCGCACGCGCATGCCGGCCCAGTAAGACCGGCGCCGGGACCGACTAGAGGAGCGAGTCGCGGTCGACGCCGCGGCGCTTGATGATGGTACGCAGGCGATCGAGCGCCTCGGCCTGAATCTGGCGGACCCGTTCGCGCGTCAGGCCAAGCTCGCTGGCCAAAGCTTCGAGCGTCATGGCGTCGGCGCCACTCAGGCCATAACGCGCTTCGATGATCCGGCGCTGGCGCGGCGCGAGCTCGGCCAGCCAGTCGTCGAGCAGTTCGCCCTTTTCGTGCAGTTGTAGCAGCGTCTCAGGGTCGACCGCGGATTCGTCGGCGATGGCTTCGCCCAGTGAATGCGCTGGATCGATTTCCAGCGGCGCGTCGAGCGAAGCGATATGTTCGTTCAGATGCAGGATGCGCCGCACATCGGCGACCGGCCGATCGATCAGCGCCGCCACCTGTTCGACCGAGGTATCGCGGGTCGCCGCCGATTCCAGATGGCGAAAGGCGCGCAACACCAGGTTGATTTCCTTGACCACATGGACCGGCAAACGGATGGTCCGTGCCTGGTTCATGATGCCGCGCTCGATTCTCTGGCGTATCCACCAGGTCGCATAGGTCGAAAAGCGGAATCCGCGTTCAGGATCGAATTTTTCCAGCGCATGGATCAAGCCGAGATTACCCTCTTCCACAAGGTCGAGAAGCGGTATGCCGCGGTTCAGGTAATGCTTGGCGATGCTCACGACCAAGCGCAGGTTGTGCTCGATCATCTTCTGGCGCGCCGCAAAATCGCCGGTGCGCAACCGACGCGTCGTCGCCAGTTCATCCTTCGCGGTCAACAGCGGTTTGGCACCGATTTCGTTCAGGTAGAGCTGGGTGACATCTTCGAGCAGATCCGGTTCTGGAGCAACCGGCTCGGGCGTTTGGAACGCTTCAGGTTCGCCCTCGGCTGACGCCGGATCATCATCTTCCGGATCGCCGAGCGCCGCCGGGGTCATCGCTTGGGCAGATAATCGGTCGGATCGATCGGCTTGCCCTGCTTGCGAATCTCGAAATGCAGCTTGACCATGTCGCTGTCGGTGTTGCCCATTTCCGCCACTTTCTGACCACGCGTCACCTGCTGGCCTTCACTGACCAGGATCTTGCGGTTGTGGGCATAGGCGGAGAGGAATGTCGCATTGTGCTTGACGATCAGGAGCTGGCCAAAGCCGCGAATTCCCGTGCCGACATAGACCACCTTGCCGGCGGCGGCAGCCACGACGGGGTCGCCGGACTTGCCGGCAAAATCGATGCCCTTGTTGCCCGATTCGTTGAAAGGCTGGATCACCTTGCCCGACGACGGCCACTGCCACGCCACATCGTCCGGCCCGGTGGCCACCGGCTCGGGTTCCGGCTTCACTTCCGGTTTGGGCTCGGGCTTCGGGGCGACCGCGACAACGGCCGGGGTCGCGGCGCTCTCCCCGGCCCGGGCGAGCCGCGTGTAGGCCTCGTCGGAGTACGGTTCCTTGCCGCCGCGCGGTTCACGCGTCACGCCATCACCGGCAACCGGCATCGCTCCCGAACCATCGAGTGGGCGCGATTCGACCACCGACCCGGTTCCAACAGGCTGGGCAACCACCCCGCCGGCCACCGAGGGCGCCGCGCCCGGCGGCGCCACGCGCAAAACCTGCCCTTCCTTGATCGAGCCAGGGCTGGTGATATTGTTCCAGGCCGCGACATCCTTGTATTCCTGCCCGTGTTCGAGCGCGATGCGGTACAGCGTATCGCCCTTCTTGACCGTGTAGTAACCGGCACCACCGGCGGCTGGCACTGCCGGCCTGACCGCGGACGAGGTTGAACGATCGACAATCGGCGCCGCCGGCTGCGTCATGCAACCGGCGATCAGAAGGGCGGAAGCCGCCAGGGTGAGTACGCGAATCATTGAGTTCCTGCAAGAAGTGGCACAAAGCGGACCGCGTCGAGACGTTTCTCGACAAAAGCGGTCGCTGTCCGTTCAAAGAGCGAAAGATACTGCTCCGAGGTGCCCACTGGCAAGACCAGCCGCCCGCCGAGCGCCAGTTGTTCGAGCAAGGCAGGAGGCACCTGAAGCCCGGCAGCGGCGACGATGATGCTGTCGAAAGGCGCCGCCTCGGGCATCCCCAGTCGGCCGTCGGCATACTTGAGGCGAACGTTGAACTGTTTGAGATGGCGCATGTTGGCCTTGGCCTTTTCGAGCAGGCCGCCAAGGCGCTCGATGGCATAGACCTCGCTGGTGAGCTGGGCCAGAACCGCTGCCTGATAGCCGCAACCGGCACCGACCTCGAGCGTCTTGCCAAGCGTCTGGCGCCCGTCGAGCAACAGTTCGATCATGCGGGCGACGACGAAGGGCTGCGAAATCGTCTGGCCCATGCCGAGCGGCAGCGCTGTATCTTCATAGGCGCGCGAGGCCAGCGCCTCCTCGACAAAAACATGGCGCGGCACGGCGGCCATCGCGGCAAGCACCGCCTCATTGCGGATACCCTTCTCACGCAGGCGCTCGATCATACGCGCCCGCGTCCGCTGCGAGGTCATCCCGGTTCCGTGCAGGCCGTTGACAGTCATCGCATCCAGTTCGTGATCGCTGCCAGTTGTGCCCGATGCGTCAGATCGACCTGCAATGGCGTAATCGAGGCATAACCACGGTCAACCGCGTTGAAGTCGGTACCCGGCCCGGCATCGGCGGCAGCACCGGCGGCACCGACCCAGTAAACCGTTTCGTTGCGCGGTGAACGCATCTTGACCACCGGCTCGGCCTTGTGGCGCCGCCCGAGGCGGGTCACTTCAGTGCCGCACAGTTCGGCATAGGGAATATCCGGAACATTGACATTCAACAGTACCGGCTCGTGAATTGGCTCCCGGATAAATCTTTCGACCAGTTCGCGTGCGACGCGCCCGGCGGTGGCGAAATGCTTACCTTCAAAGCTGGTCAGCGATATGGCAATCGACGGTATTCCCAACAGAAAACCCTCTGTGGCGGCGGCGACGGTTCCTGAATAAATCGTATCATCGCCCATATTGGCGCCATGGTTAATACCGGAAACGATAATATCAGGCGTGTAATCGAGCATTCCGGTAACCGCCAGGTGAACGCTGTCCGTCGGTGTGCCATTGACGAAATAAAATCCGTTGGCCGCCTGTTTCAAATATAGTGGCCGATTCAAAGTCAGTGAATTGCTGGCGCCGCTGCTATTCTGTTCCGGCGCAACGACGACGATCTCCCCAACCCCCTCGAGAGCCTGAAAAAGTGCATGCAGCCCGGGTGCAAGATAACCGTCGTCATTACTCAATAAAATACGCATATCAAACCGCTAGGGACTCCATTTTGCCACCTGCAGACAACCATTCGACAACCCATTTCGGCTGGCGGCCACGCCCTGTCCATTCCAGCGCGGCATCTTTCGGGTGACGGTATTTGACTTTGACTTTTCCGCTTGGCGCCTTGACCTTGATTCTGGTTTCCTTTGAAACCAGTTCCTCGAGCGCATAACCGCGCGCCTTGGCGAAGGCGCGAACTTCATTCAGGATATTTATTTTCTCCTGCGCCTCGCGATGCTTTAATTCGGCGGGAATCTGTTGTTGCAGATCGCGTAATTGGGCAACGGTCAGAGAAGACAAATCCATAATTAACTCCTTTAAATAAATGGTGGAGACAATTTAATTTGTCTTGATCAATTTATCAACCATGAAATAACATAATCTGCAGATTCGCCAATTGAATGCCGCAAGATTTTGGCCTTTCGCGGGAAAGGCGGATTTTACTACAGGTCGCAATAAAAACGGAGTATGGCGATGTCGCTGGAAGCACGCCTCGAGTGGCGCAGTCCGCTGGCCAGACATGTTGACCGGCTATTTATCAATCCTGGCGCGCTGCAGGCCGACGGGCGCTGGCTGGCGGCCGGAGAGGCATTGCGTGAGTGTGCCGAGGTCAGCCTTGATCCGACGCCGTGGTGTCAGCCGGCGGGGCTGGCGCAACTCGATCTCGAACTCGGCGACTTTCGGCCACGCAGCGAACCGATCACAGGCCGCTTCTATCCGCGCCTGTTTTTTGGCCGTCTGCTCGGCAGCGCGCGTGACGCCCGACCCGTGCGGCTGATCTCGCGCAACCCGGAAAGCCGAACTTTGCGCGTAGACCCGAACCATCCACTCGCCGCTCATCCGGTGAGGATGTTTCTGCGCCACGCTTCGCAGGATGCGGCTCCGGGCATCCGGCTTGCCGAATTATTTGACGGACCGGGCATGCAGTGCCTGCACGACGAGTCACCGGACCCCTATGTTTCAGCCAACGCATTCCAGCGTGCGGACGCCGGCGACGATGGAGAGTTTTACGCCAGGCCACGCTTGACGCAGCATCTCGACGCCCGTTGCCGGACCGAGATTGCCAGTCTGTATGAACGCCTGCTGCAGCCAGGCATGCGCATACTCGATCTGATGGCAAGCATCGACAGCCATCTGCCCGCCACTTTGGCCAAACCGCTGGTTTCCGGACTGGGCATGAATCGGGAAGAAATTGCAGCCAACCCGCACCTGACTGAACGGGTGATACAGAATCTCAATACGCGCGGCACCCTGCCCTGGCCTGATGACAGTTTCAATTGTGTGATCAATACGGCTTCCATCGAATACCTCACCCAACCTGCCGCGGTCATTGCCGAAGTACTACGCGTGCTGCGACCGGGCGGCGTCTTTGCCGTCACCTTCTCGGACCGCTGGTTTCCGAGCAAGGCGATCCGCGTCTGGGGCGAGATTCACCCCTTCGAACGCATGGCACTGGTCCTCGGCCTGCTGCACCAGAGCGGCTTCGGCGACCTGCACAGTGAATCGCTGCGTGGCTGCAAGCGTCCGTCAGACGACAAATACATCGGCCAGCGCGCCTACTCCGACCCACTGTTCGCCGTCTGGGGTCGTAAAATATAAGCAGCCCGCTCCACAGGGTCAGCATGCGATAGATTTCGGCGACCTAGAGCGGCAATTTTCCGACTTCGTCGAGCACGGCATAGGCCGCCGGGCCATATCTGTGCTTCAGGTAGTCGGCACCATCCTGATCGATGGGAGGCAGAACAACCTGACACCAGCCTGGCACGCCTCGAGCTGCGCCTGGCGGGTATCTTCGATACCGTACTGGCTGGCACATCACGCTTCACCCAAACCAAATTGTCGCTCGAAAAAGCGAAAAGCCCCGTGCAACCTGATAATTGCACGGGGCTTGAATCTGGGGCGACTGATGGGGCTCGAACCCACGACAACCGGAATCACAATCCGGGACTCTACCAACTGAGCTACAGCCGCCGTCGAAGAAGGCGCGCATTGTAGCGAACATT
>CAZGPO010000052.1:0-11810 GCA_964527745.1 uncultured Dechloromonas sp. | reverse complement strand
GTGGAACAGGTCCATTTTGAAGGCGAAGAACAGGATCACGATGAACACCATGATCGGGATGACCTTGGCCACCGTGACGATGCTGTTGATGAAGGCGGCCTGCTGCACGCCGCGCAGGATCAGGAAGTGGAACAGCCAGATGCCAATCGAGGCGACCACGATGGCAACCGCCGTATTGCCGTCACCGAAGACCGGAAAAAATGCGCCCATGGTCGACTTGATGAGCACCCAGTACGACACGTTGCCGATGCAACTGCCGATCCAGTAGCCGAAGGCTGAGAGAAAGCCCGGGTAGTCGCCGAAGCCTTCGCGGGCGTAGGCATAGACACCGGCGTCGATGTCGGGGCGGCGTTCGGCCAACGCCTGGAATGATTGGCCCGATTGTTATGAATGGCGGATTGTGGTGGAGAAACAAGGGGGTGGAGATGATGGCGGCGTTCGGCCAACGCCTGGAAGACACGCGCCAGCATGTACATGCCGGTGCCGGCGATGAGCCAGGCGATCACCGCGCCAAGTGGCCCGGTAGCATTGGCAAAGGTGCGCGGTAGCGAAAAAATACCGGCGCCGACCATGCCGCCCACCACCATAGCAGTTAAACCCCAGCGCGACATTTTTTGTTCAGTAGCCATCGTGTCTCCTAAAATTATTGATTGTTTTTCCGACCCGGTTTATACCATACGCATGCAACTGCGACTTGTCCTGTTCGTGCAGCGTCAAAAGTCCGTGCGGATATTGATCCAGGCCTCCGTCGAACTGTAGTTGAATGCGGTCGCATTGCTCTGATCGCGAATGTAGAGGATTTCCGGTCGCAGGCTCCAGCCCGGCGCAAAATCCCAGACCAACCCGGCGCCGACCTCGTACAGATTGTCCTTGCGGGTGAGGATCACGCTCTGATCGATGGCATCCGGATGAAAATGGATGCGATCCGCGTCGAACGAATCATGCTCCCACCAACCGAATACAAATCCACCCAAGGTTTTGGTGAGGGTGAAATCGTAGGTCGCGGTAAGCCCATAGACCACGGAATCGCCATCGGGCCGGTTCGTCGCGAAGTTGTAACCGCCATGTGCGACAAGCGAGATACTCGAATCGCCCCCGCCCAGGGCATGCACCCAGCCGATATTGGCGACGGCGGAAGAAAAGCTCCGGTTGGGCAGCGCCTCTGGATAACGTCGCCGCCTGAGTTCGGCGCCGGTGGTCAGCTGGTTGTCGGGATCGAGCCGGTAGCGGTAATCCGTGAATAAGCCATAGTCGTTGCGATGGTTCCCGTTGCCGCGATAGCTGGTCCGCCCACGCACACCGAGCGCCAGATTGTTTTCGCCGAACGAGCGGCTGCCGGCGGCGCGCCAGCGCAGATCGGAATCGTTGCGGCTGTCCGGATTGTCGTAATAGCGGAAGCGATAGTCCAAGCTGGCATCGAGGGCATAATTTTCCTGAAGTTCATAATTCAGGCCGCCGCCGACGCGGGCATTGTAGAAAGTGTCACGACGGTCGCCGCCGCCCAGCTCATTGGTTCCGCGTGTCGAATTGACGCGATACTGACCGATGCCGGTCGCCGCGTAGCCGAATCCGAGCAGACGAGCGCCTTCCTCGAGGTAAGACTCCGCCGCGCGTGCATAAATTCGTGTTTGCGACTCCAGATCCGGGGGTAGGTTGTCGAAACGAAAAACCGTCTCGAAGGCGATTTTGGCTTCCGCATACATGCCAAGTTCAAAATAGGCGCGACCCAAAGCCAGATGCGCTGCAACCGAATCCGGCTGCGTCGCGAGGCTTCGCGTCAATAGCGTTCGCGCCTTCTCGGCCTGTTTGGTGCCTAACGCCGCACGGCCAGCCAGGTAGTTGAAATTGCCGTTGTGCGCCATGCTTTCCCCGAAAGGCGCAAGCAGATCATAGGCTTCCTGATAACGCTTCTCGGCAACAAGGCGTTCCGCGCGCTCAAGATCGGGATCTGCCGCGAACGCTACATTAGCAAGCGCCAATACAAGGACTGTGGCGATTGACCTCCACCGGGCTGACCATGCGCCACCCCGACGTACCGAAAAACTCCGCGAACCGTCCGAAAGCGGTTGCGCCAATTGCCGTTGGCTGTCAGCGGAGCAATCTTTCCTGCGGACGATCGCTCGACTGAAATTCCGCTCCTCTTCGATACAAAGTCGAATCAGCACCCACCGCCCCCCGTTGTCATGATGTTCTGTTCAGTGAAGGTCGCCGGAAAGGATTGCTTGACAAACCGAACATATATCGATCGCCCACACATCCTGTGTCAGCCTAAGCTTCTGGTCATTCAAACCAGATGGAACTCTAAACTATTACTGTCCAATACCAAAACCCCACATTCGACGGGGCTTTTCCGCACCCCGTCAGCAAAACTCTCGAAACGCCGCAGGACCCAAATTCCCTATTTGTTGACCGCATTAGCAGTCAAGACACGCTCGCCATCGGCCCGATGCATGTCCAGCATGCCATCGCGGATCGTCCACACCGTCGCACTTTCGAGCGCCGCCAGGAACTCCCGTTCCTGCTGCATGACGCCTTCGGCAGGACAGGCCATGCGCGTCGTCGACAACGGCGCGATGCTCAGACGATCGCCGTCGTGCTTGTAGGCTGCACGGAACTTGTTGCAGCCGCTGAATCCCTCGACCATCCCTTCCTTGAACGTCAGGTTCAGCTGGCTGCCGAGCAACGGACTGATGACGGCCCGCCGCCCGTTGTTGAAGCCGGTGACCTCCCATACAGGGCCGTCAAGCCTGGGCTCCGGGGCAATCTGAAAAACCAGTGCAGCGCCACCCTCCGGGGTCAAGGTCAGGCGCTCCTTGCTGATCGCGTAACGGAAGCTGCCATCCAGCGCACTCTTGAAAGCACTCTCGATTTTCATGGCCGTCCCCGGGCAGGCCATCATGGTTCCCGCCAGTCTTCCGAGTTTTATCTGGTCGCGGTCGACCGTGTAATTTCCGAAAAGCCGGTTGCACCCGGAGAAGCCCTCAACCCGACCCGCTGAGAAACGCAACGTGACCGGGCGCCGCAGACCAGCCAGCGAACCCGCATCATGACCGGGGAGGACGGCAAGCTGCCACGTCGGTCCTTCAAGCATCACCGGCGCCGGCGCCTCCGGCGCGACGGGAACGCGGCAGCAGCCGGCGAGAAAACGCCCATCCGGCAACGAAACACGCGCCAGCAAAGGATGCCTGATGTCGGACATGCCGTCGCTGCAAGCCGTTTCGCGCAAAAAAGCGACGAGGCTATCGCCTTTGCCGTCGGCGGCCTTGCCGCGCCAGGCACGTTCGCCGAGGAAATAAAGGCGCGACTCGCTCCCCTTATACTCGACAGCTTTTTGTTCGGGGAGTATCAGCTGCGCCGAACTGCCCCCCGAAAAATCGAGATGCCACGATGGCTCGTTGCCGAAGCAGATCAATGAAGGCGCATCGGCGCCGGCGGCCCATGTCGAGGCGAGGAATGCAATCGACGCCAAAACTGCTTTGATCGTTTTCATTTCATGTCTCCTGTCCTTCAATCACACCGAGCAAAACCAAACCCGCAGTATACCCATCCCCGCCCGCAACGCGTTCCGCGCAAGGCACCGCTACGGTCTACGCCGAAAAACGACATAAAACATGCCCGGGCCGCCCGGCGGCAAAAGCCGCTATGATAGTCACCCCGTACTTCTCGCCCCCACTATGCACGACGAAGATTTCACCGACAGCCACGAACGCCCCTCGAAGACCAAGCAGAAGGCGGCAATGCACGAACTGCAGGACCTCGGTGCCGAACTGGTCGGGCTTTCCGTGGGCCAGCTCAAGCGCATCAAGCTGCCGGAAAACATTTACGAAGCGGTGCGCGACTGCCAGAAAATTACCGCGCACGGCGCCCACAAGCGGCAACTGCAGTATCTCGGCAAATTGATGCGCAGCACCGACGACGAGCCGATTCGCGCCGGACTGGCGCTGATTCGAGGCGAATCGTCGGCCGAGACCGCCCGCCTGCATCGTCTGGAACGACTGCGCACGCACCTGCTCGAAGACGAATCGGCAGTGGCCGACATCGCCGCCATCTGGCCCGGCGCCGACCTTCAGCAACTGCGCCAGTTGCGGCGCAATGCGCTCAAGGAGCAGGAGGCGAACAAGCCACCCAAGAGCTTCCGCGCCATCTTTCAGATTCTGCAGGAACTCGACCAGCAAGGAGCGCCACATGCCGCAGAATGAAGAACTGGTCATCGGTCTGGTCTCGATCAGCGACCGCGCCTCGACCGGCATCTACGAAGACAAGGGCATCCCGGCCCTGCGGGAGTGGCTGGCCAGCGCGCTAACGACACCGTGGCGCGCCGAAACCCGGTTGATCGCCGACGATCGGGCGGTCATCGAAAATGCGCTGATCGAACTGGTCGACCACAGCCGGTGCCATCTGGTGCTGACCACCGGCGGCACCGGCCCGGCCCGGCGCGACGTGACGCCGGAAGCGACGTTGGCAGTCGGCGACAAGGAAATGCCCGGCTTCGGCGAAGAGATGCGGCGCATCAGCCTCAATTTCGTACCGACCGCCATCCTCTCGCGCCAGGTCGCCGTGATCCGCAAGCAGGCGCTGATCATCAACCTGCCCGGCCAGCCCAAATCGATCAAGGAAACGCTGGAAGGCGTCCGCGCCGCCGACGGCAAGGTGACCCATGTCGGCATCTTCGCCGCGGTGCCTTATTGCATCGACCTGATCGGCGGCCCCTACGCCGAAACCAACGAAGCCGTCATCAAGGCCTGGCGCCCGAAAACGGCGACCCGCAAGTAAGGATCAGGCCGCCGTGGCCAGACGAAAGCGGGCCACCTCGTAATCATCGCCCTGTTCGACAAGGGCGACCGGAATCAACAGAACGCACTTGCCTCCGTCGTTCCACTCCAGTGTCTTGCGCAGATCAAACGAACCGAAGAGCATGACGGCCCGCACTTCGCCCGTCACATTGCCATCGCGGATCAGCAGGGTACGAATACCCGGCAGCGCCGCATAGCTCGACGCAGCACGCGGTTTAAGTTCGGCCGGTGTCGCCTGGCGCGCCAGGGTCTCGACGCCGACATGCGTTTCCGCTTCGCCGTTGCGCTGGTAGCGGCGGACGATACCGAGCAGCCAGTTGTCGCCGCCACTCGGCTGTATGGCGATCAGAGCACCGACCTTGATCCATTCGCCGGGCAGTGCATTGAGCACGGCGCCGAAGCCGCCCTGGCTGACATCCTCGACAACCCAGCTTTCCATCGCCACGCCATCGACCGCACCGCGCAATTGATTTGAAAATGCCATATAGGCTGCAGCCCGACCTGTGCGCACCTTGGCGCGCTGCTTGACGCCGTGCCGGTCATGACGCCTTTGCGGCGGGATCGGCGCCAGGTAGGTGGCAAGATGATGCAGCACCGGGATCAATCCCCTGGCGAAATACTGGCCGCCCAGATTGATCTCGGCCGGCACATCGCCGCCACGCTCAAGATCGTGGAGCAAGGCCTCGATGCCTGCATGCGCGCTACCCGGTTTGAAAAAGCGCTGGGTCGGCGTCGCCTGGGCCGGCATCCGCGCCAGGCGCTGTGGCGGCTGGGCCAGTTCGAGATCGACCCAATAGACGCTGTCGTGCTCGACCGCCGCCGAGAACACGAAACCGGGCTGGAAGTGAGCGATCAGCCGCTCGGCGAGTTCGATTTCCAGCGGCAACAGGCTGCCCACCGAGGCTGCCTGCAAGGCAACCACCTTGACGAACTCCTGTTGCGGGCTGGTGACGCCGGATACGCTGGCGTACAACCGGATGGAGCGTGTGGCGACACCGGCATTTTCGGCGAACAACAGCGCCGCCCCGAGGCGCTGCCAAAGCGCAGCGAGCGACGGCCCGTAATGAAACTGTTCCCATTTGAGCACCGCACCGAGCGCCGCGATCAGCCGCGCCGTCAGGGTTGGCAGCAGCTGACGAAGATGCTCGCCAACCCGGTCTTTGCGGCCGGCAGCAGCCAGGCAGCGTTCGTAACCGGCAGCGAGGACGGTCCAGAAACCATGGCTGATGCTCCACAAACGCCGCTCCTCGGCGCGGGAAATGCGCGGCGTATGCAGGTAATCCCGGGTCAGTCGCTTGATGTGCGGCTGCGCCACGTCATCAAGCCGGCTAATCGCCTCGTAAAGCCGGTCTTCGGGGAAAGTGGCGGTGTCCTGCAAGGATTCGAGCCAGCCGACGACCTCGTCGAGCGCCTTGAAGGTGTTGTCGGCGGGAATCTCGTCGAGAATGCGCCGCAACTCCCTGGGGTCGCCCAGCGGATGTTCCACCTTCGGCCCAACCAGGCCGCCCAGCCCGCGCAATTTATTCAACACCTCGTTGTCTCCTCCCCGACCGTTGTGAGTTTAGCCCGCGATTTGATACCGCGGTATATCGAAAGCGACCGGTACAGTAAAATTGTGTCTCTATTTTGTCGACAGCCTACGCCCATGCAGCAATATCACGACTTGATGCGTCACGTTCTGGAAAACGGTCACGATAAATCCGACCGCACCGGCACCGGGACGCGCTCGGTTTTTGGCTGGCAGATGCGTTTCAATCTCGCGCACGGCTTTCCGATGGTGACGACCAAGAAACTGCACCTGAAGTCCATTGTCCACGAACTGTTGTGGTTCCTGCAGGGCGACACCAACATCGCCTATCTGAAAGAGAACGGCGTCCGCATCTGGGACGAATGGGCCGATGAAAACGGCGACCTCGGGCCGGTTTACGGCAAGCAATGGCGACGCTGGGAAACCGCCGACGGTCGCCTCGTCGACCAGATCGCCCAACTGGTGAACAGCCTGAAAAACAACCCTGATTCGCGCCGCCACATCGTTTCCGCCTGGAACCCCGGTGACGTTGACAGCATGGCGCTGCCGCCCTGCCACTGCCTGTTCCAGTTCTACGTTGCCGGCGGCAAGCTGTCGTGCCAGCTCTACCAGCGCAGTGCCGACATCTTCCTTGGCGTCCCGTTCAACATCGCTTCCTACGCGCTGCTGACGCTGATGCTGGCGCAGGTCTGCGGTTACCAGCCCGGCGAGTTCATCCATACCTTCGGCGACGCGCATATTTACAGCAATCACTTCGAGCAGGCCAGGCTGCAGCTTTCCCGCACGCCGCGCGCGCTGCCGACGATGTGGATCAACCCTGCGGTCGACGACATTTTTGCCTTCAAATTCGAGGACTTCCGGCTCGATGGCTACGACCCGCATCCGCATATCGCTGCTCAGGTGGCAGTTTAGTGATCCTCGGCGGCGACCTCGGCGGCACCAAGACCCTGCTTGCGCTGGCCGAGAAGGATGCAGCCGGCGGCATCCATATTGTCCGCCAGCAACGCTTCGCCAGCGCCGACTATCCGGCCTTCGACGCACTGCTGGACGAATTTCTCGCCGACCGCCCGGCCATAACCGGCGCCTGTTTCGGCGTTGCCGGGCCGACCGACGGAGAGAGCGCCAAACTGACCTACCTGCCGTGGCAGCTCTCGGCGTCCGAACTGGGCAGCCGTTTCGCCATACCCCACATCACGCTGGCCAATGACTTTGCCGCCGCCGCCCACGGCCTGGCGCTGGTCGAAGCTGAACACATCGTCTCGCTGCACGCCGGCCAGCCGCTCGACCATGCGCCGCGCGTCATTCTCGGCGCCGGTACCGGACTCGGCGTCGCCGGGCTGATCTGGCAGGGCGACCGCTACCGCGTCATCGCCGGCGAAGGCGGCCACATGGGCTTCGCGCCGCAGACCAGCGAGCAGTGCGAACTGTGGCGCTGGCTGTTCGACCGGAACGGCCGCGTGACCACCGAAGACATCGTTTCCGGCCCCGGCCTGGAGGGGATTTATGCCTTTTTTGGCGGTCGACCGCACCCTGAAGGGAGTCCCCTTGGGAAACGGCGGGCAGACGAAATCGGCAACGCCGCCCTCGCCGGTAGCGATCCGCTCGCCGTGAACACCTTGCGTCTGTGGCTCGAATGCTATGGCGCCTTCGCCGGCGACCTGGCGCTACACTGGCTGGCGCGCGGCGGCGTCTATCTGGCCGGCGGGATCGCCGCCAAGCTGCTGCCCAAAACCGATGCCGCCCCGTTCGTCGGGGCTTTTCTCGCCAAGCGCGAGCACGCTCATCTGGCGCAGGAGATGCCGCTCCGCCTAATAACCGACGAGTCGCTGGGCCTCAGAGGCACGCTGGCGCTGGCCGCCACCTGAGCGGGAACCAGCCTTTATTCGAGCCTGGTAATCGCCGACAGGAAAACCTCGGTCACCAGCACTTGCTGCCCGCCGAGATGATGCCAGGAACGCCGCGCCCACAGATATTTTCCGTGCTCGCCGTGAACCGCTGCCCGGCGGAACAGCGGATGGCGCGCATCGAGCCGGCAGTATTCGATCGCGCCGCGCCGGAATCCCGGTCGCGAAAACAGCAGGGAGCCCAGCGAGCGGTTGCCAAGACCCGCCAACCAGCGGGTCAGACGACCCTTGCTGGCGGCCGACAGCGTGGTATGGGCAAAAATCACCGGTACCCCGTCACATTCGAGAACGACCTCGCGCACCCAGGTTTTGCGCCGATCCCTCGCTTCGTCGGCCAGCGGCGCCGCCTTGCCGTAAGTCAGGACACGCACGCGGAAGACCCGGCATGCCGCCTGACAGCGTGCCGTCAGCGAATCCGGCTCGCTGAGCCAGCCATGCAAGACACGATCCACGGCCCACCCTGCAAGGCGGGGATGCCAATGGCTGCCAGCCATTATTGCGGGCGCGGCGCCTTGTCGAGGCCGCCCAGCCGGACGCCGGGTTTCAGCCCGCGCTGGGCGAACCAGCCGAGATTCATTTCCAGCGCGTAGCGGGCCGGCACCCTGGCGCAATGGTTGTTCTCGGTCTGCGGCTGCATGTCCTCGATATTGATGATGTAGCCGTCGTCGTCGATGAAGGCGACCGATAGCGGAAGCAGCGTGTTGCGCATCCACATGCAGTGCGTATTTTTCTGGGGGAAAACAAAGAGCATGCCGCGTTGCGCCGGCATCGCCTGGCGATTCATCAGGCCGACTTGGCGATTCTGGTCATTGGCCGCCACCTCGGCTTCGATGCGATGAAAGCCCGCGCTCAACTCGATAACCGGCATCGAACCCTGCGCCCAGGCGGCCACACTCAGGGCCAGCCCGAAGCAGACCGCGCTAATTGTCTTGAACATTGAATTTTCCTTGTAGATCTGCACGACCATCAGTGATTTTCCGCCACTCGCCGAGCGCCAGGCCATCCAGCGTGAACACCCCGATGGCCGCCCGGATCAGCCGCAGCGTAGGATAACCGATGGCCGCTGTCATGCGCCTGACCTGACGATTCTTTCCTTCGGCAATGCGGATTTCCAGCCACGAGGTCGGGATCGCCGCCCGATAACGAATCGGCGGGTCGCGCGGCCACAATCCGCCCGGCTCAGCGATCAACTGCACCTTGGCCGGCCGCGCGGTGAAGTCGGGGAGCTTGATGCCGGCGCGCAACCGATCCAGCGCCGCTTCGTCCGGCACGCCCTCGACCTGCGCCCAGTAGGTCTTTTCCAGCTTGTGTTTCGGATCGGCGATCTGCGCCTGCAGGCTACCGTCGTCAGTCAGAATCAGCAGCCCTTCACTGTCGGCATCGAGGCGGCCGGCGACGTACACACCCTTGACCGGAATGAACGCATCCAGCGCCCGCCACTTGCCTTCCGGCGTGAACTGGCTGAGAACGCCCCAGGGCTTGTTGAAAAGGACGATGGTGGACACGTCAGGGAAGTCTCGAAAACCGGCAGAAGTTGCAATTTTCGCCGATTTTCCCGGTTGACCGCAGCATTCTGCCAATTGGAAACCACCGTTAATGAGCGCACGCGTTCCGCCACCGCACTCACCAGTTCTAATTGCTAAGTCGTTCGTAGAGCTTCACTATGGTATCGACCAGCCGCAGCAGGCGCTCACCTTCAGCCAGAACGAGCTTTGTGTGCTGGGGCTTGCCCGGGTGAGCGATATCCGGTATCAGCGAGCGAATGTATTTCTGCCATTGCGTCGAGACCTCCTTGAGTTGGGCGGTCATCTCCGGGAGGTTTTTGCCACTGTGCTGCAGTTCATTCAAATTATTCTCGAACTCGGCACACGATGGACTGGAGTAATGCGAAATCAGAACTGAGCAACCCGCCCAGTCGCGGAACATGAAGAACTTGCCGATTCGCTGCGACAACATGCGGTTACGCCCGGCAATATTGACATAACGCGCTCCGGTTCCGGCATCAGACGCTACAGCCCGGCGGGTCAGCCGGTCGGCCGCCTCAAGAATCTCTTCACTCAGGGCCAGGACCTCTGCTGCATGATCGGGCGTCATCGGCTCCGCAAGCAAAGCCTGCTGATAACGAGCCCAGATTTCGCCAATGGCTCCCAACAATTCATCCAGCCCGGACACGGATACGGCCTTGGCAATTCGCTTGAGATTCCGGCCAAACTCGATATCGAGCTGACGCAGTTTGCTGCGCCCCTTGACCTGATCGACTTCGGAGGCAACCAGGGCCCAGGCGATGGCCATGCGTTGCGACAAGACCCGTAATCGGCCGCAGGTGTTTATCAGACTGCCGGATGACAGGTGATTTCTTGGCTGGGGCGCTGCAGCCCGGGGTTTGCGCGAGAAATAAAGCCGTTGGGTCGAATCGCCGCTTTCGGTGTCGAGCAGGGCCGCGTTCTGAATATGTACCGTGCTGCCTTCGACAAAGATCACGCCGCTTTCGCTCAGTTCCCGCAGGCTTCGCGAAAAAGACTCCGGCGTCATGCCGATGCGCGCGGCGATCATCTTTTTGCTCGGTTTCAGGGTGACCGTCGTCTCACCGGCCAGCGCTGCCCGATCGGCCGCCAGATCGAGCAGGTAGTCGAGAACGCGCTGGGTGCCGGTCAGCCCGGCATTGCAACCCGTCACATCGAACTCGATTGCGCACTGGCGCTGCGCCAGTGCCTGCAGGAGGCGCCCGCTGAAATCCGCATCGTGCCGGATGATGTGGCGCAGCTTGCGGAGGTCGATCATCACGACGACGCAGGCGGTGATCGTCGTGCAGGTCGCGGCGTATTGCGGCATGCCGAACAGTTCACCGAGGCTGAGCACCTGCTGCGCGTCGACCAGTTCGATCAGATTTGTCGCACGACGACCCGCCGTGGTCGTCCACCGCTTGGCACTGCCGCTGAGAAGGACATGCGCCGCGCGAATCGGTTCGCCGGCCAGGAAAATATCCCGGTTGGCCGGTAGCCTCAGCACCTGGCTGGCTGCGATCAATTCACCGAAAAGCTCGGAGGGCAGCCCGGAAAACAGCGGACAGGCAGACAGCAACTCGCGTTGCGCCCAGTCAGAGTCTTTGAAGTGTGCGTTCAATGGTGTTCGCCTACCTTGTTTTAGACACGAATCCCTATTATAGAAAAAAGCGGATTCAACTCTGAAGGGCAATGGTGTTATGACGCGAGTGTGGCTGTTCGGTAAAGACTTCGTGGGGTGTTCTGAAGCCGAGGCAATTTCGTGGCCGATGATTAAGTCGATGCATCGCGAGGGCGATCGCCTTTTGGGTGATCGAATCGAAGCACATCTTCTTCGGAAAGAGCTCATGAATGAGGCCATTCATGTTTTCGTTTGCGTCCCGCTCCCAAGAGGCATAGGGGTACGCGAAGAAGAAGCAAGCGTCAAGTTATTCAGCAATCCATTCGTGTTGGGCAAACTCCTTGCCGTTCCCACACGCCAGCGAATCAACCGAGCAATACTTGTCGCATCCCCAGCACGTTCGCTCAGGGTGCTTGGGATTCAGGGGAAACTTCTTCGCCATTTCCGGAGATTTAAAAAAAC
>CAZGPO010000051.1:0-12225 GCA_964527745.1 uncultured Dechloromonas sp. | reverse complement strand
AATTCCCTGCAGTCCGAAATAGCACAAGACTTAAACGTCGTCGAAGTAATCGGTGTCAATACGTTTGGCTTCATAAACAGTATTAACAGAGACGCCAACACCATGATCAAACATTAGGCGAGCCAACATTGACCCGTCGATAAGAATGATCTTGGTATCAATCTTTGATGCGAAATCCCTTGCCTCTTTTGAGTACGAAGAGGTGCTAATGAAAATTCCCTTTTTCGCTCTCTGTCCTTGAAGTGCGCCTGCAAATTTCTGAATATCCGGGCGACCAACGGTTCCTTCGTAGCGTTTTGCTTGCAAGTAGATAATATCCAGACCCAATGGGTCTTCTTTAATAATGCCATCAATACCTTCGTCTCCTGAACGACCAATTGCTTCACCGGCGTCCTTTCGATTCCCCCCATAACCCATTTTTACGACAAGGTCGATGATCACTCGCTCAAGGAATTCAGGAGGATTGGCCAGAATTTTCTGAATGATCTTGCGTTCGACATCTGCTCGAATTTTTAGATAAGCATTCTCGAACGCCTCTTCTGGCGTCTCGGTGCTATCAAGCATCTCCTCGCCCGACACATCGGCTTCTACCGTCGATATGCGTTTTCGTTCGCGAA
Organism: uncultured Dechloromonas sp.; assembly: GCA_964527745.1. Taxonomy (GTDB): domain Bacteria; phylum Pseudomonadota; class Gammaproteobacteria; order Burkholderiales; family Rhodocyclaceae; genus Azonexus. The sequence goes on along the minus strand of CAZGPO010000051.1, from coordinate 11,608 downwards.
GCGGTTTGTTCCCGCTCAATCCGGCCAGAACCTTGAGCGTGATGCGCCCTTCGTGTTCAGACAAAAAATCCATGCCTCGTTTTGTAATGGTAGAGATGCCTCGCCTTGGAGCCCCAATCAATCCGGCGTTTGCGATATAGGTTTTTGCCCATCCGACCCGGTTATCGAACATTTTTGCTCGGCCACTTGGCAACATTTCTCGGCGTTCGTCCTCGGTAAGTGAGAACTGCTGGGCCAATGCATTCACCAAGTCTCGATTTACATGCTCCTTTTGGTCGCGATGCAAGTCAAGGAGAGGGCGCATCAAGGTTTGAAAGTCAGGAATGCTCATAGATCGTAAGCCGGGGCATATAACCAGCAAATATTACATTGGAAAATCCGGGAGGAACCACAGTTTCCCAACCCTTTGTTGCGGTCAACCGCCAATTTCCCTTGCTTTAGCCCGGCAGTCTTTCGCGCCACCCTAACAAACCGCTCCGGCTGACCTTAAATAATCTGCGCTCTCCCTCTCCGCCTATGGCGATCCAGCCGTCCCTTGCCGTAAACGTTGTGCCTCTTGTAACGTTCGCAAAGCCACTTGACACACGTACGTTATAGCGTACCATGAAAGCTAATTCAAAGGAGTTCGAGATGTACACACTTACCGCAAGCGAAGCCCGCGCAAATCTGTATCGGCTCATTGATCAAACAGTGGAGTCCCACGAGCCAATCATCATTTCCGGAAAACGCAACAGTGCAGTGCTGCTTTCTGCGGAAGACTGGAGCGCAATTCAAGAAACCTTGTACCTCCTGGCAATACCCGGCATGCGCGAGTCGATCAAGGCCGGAATGGCCGAACCTCTCGCAAAAAGCTCGAAGGAGCTTAAGTGGTGAATTGGGAAGTGGTGTACGCCAAGCAAGCGATGAAGGATGCAAAGAAGCTCACCGCAAGCGGCCTTAAGCCAAAAGCGCAAGAACTGCTTGCGCTTCTTGCCAACAACCCGTTTCAGAATCCACCGCCCTTTGAAAAATTGATCGGTGATCTTGCCGGCGCATACTCTCGCCGCATCAATATTCAGCACCGCATCGTATACGAGGTCTTTACCGAAGAAAGAACGGTTCGCGTCCTGCGTATGTGGACGCACTATGAATGAGCAGCCCCACCCTTCCAAATAGCTGGACCTGCAACATGGGACGCGGCAGGCCGGTTGGTTTTACGTTGGCCGTTTTTACTTGTCTCAAGGAGAACACTTATGAAAATCACTGGCTCCTGTCTTTGCGGCGCTGTTCAATACCAATCTTCCGCCGCTCCCGTCATCGCCGGAAACTGCCATTGCAAGGATTGCCAAAAATCTTCCGGCAGCGCCTATGCCCCGACGCTTTTCGTTCCTGAAAATGCGCTCTCGATCCAAGGCGAGGTGCGTTATTTCGAGAATGTCAGCGATACGGGCGGCAAGATTCAACGCGGTTTCTGTCCGAATTGCGGCTCTCAATTGTTCAGCAAATCGGCATCGATGCCCGGTCTGACTGCAATCCGTGCAGGCACCCTGAACGACACGTCGCAATATCATCCGCAAGTAGACATCTACGTCAGCAGCGCCGCGCCTTGGGACTATATTTCTCCCGACGCAACCACCTTCGAGAAAATGCCCCCCGCCAAACCGGGTGCCTGACGCAAACCGCAAGTGCTGTCGCCGCACCGGAGCTTCTGTCCTTTTGCAGCGCTTAAGCTCCCGCCAGCGCCCTACGCGCCTACCAGGACCCCATCTTTAAGGTGCAGCACGCGGTCGGCCCGCCCAGCAAGTTCAGGGTCGTGCGTGACCATGACCAAACTGGCGTTTTGAGAACGCACCTGCCCGAGCAGCAGGTCGAAGACGACGCCGGCGGTCTGGCGGTCGAGGTTGCCGGTGGGTTCGTCGGCGAGGATGCACGATGGGGAACTGACCAGCGCGCGGGCGATGGCGGCGCGCTGGCGTTCGCCGCCGGAAAGCTCCCCGGGGCGGTGTTCGAGGCGGTGGCCGAGGCCGACGGCAGTGAGCATTTCCGCTGCCGCCTGCATAGCGGCCTGGCGTTCCTGACGACGGATCAGCAGCGGCATGGCGACGTTTTCCAGCGCCGAGAATTCGGCCAGCAAGTGGTGGAACTGGTAGACGAAACCAAGGTGCTGGTTCCGCCAGTCGCCGCGGTCAACCTCGCCCAGTGACGAAAAATCACGGCCCATCAGGCGCACGTTGCCGGAAGTCGGCGCATCCAGCCCGCCGAGCAGATGCAGCAGCGTGCTCTTGCCGGAACCCGAGGCGCCGACGATGGCCAGCGTTTCGCCGGCATGAACTTCCAGGTCGACGGCCGAGAGCACCGCGACATCCAGCCCGCCGTTGCGGAAGGCCTTGCCCAGCCCGCTGGCGGCGAGAATGACCTCACTCATAGCGCAGGGCCTCCGCCGGATTGACGCGCGAGGCGCGCCAGCTCGGGTACAGCGTCGCCAGCAGTGCCAGCACGAAGGCGATCAGCGTGACACCCCAGACGTCGCCCCATTGCAGGTCGGACGGCAGGTCGGAGATGTAATAGACCTCCTTCGACAGGAAATGGATGCCGAGCAGGCGTTCGATAAAAGGCACCACGACGTCGATGTTGAGCGCCAGCGCGACCCCGCCGGCGATGCCGAGGCCGAGACCGATGAAGCCGACCAGCGCGCCCTGGATGACGACGACCGTCATGATCGACAGCGGCCGCGCGCCGAGCGTGCGCAGGATGGCGATGTCGGCCTGCTTGTCGGTGACCGCCATGACCAGCGTCGACACCAGGTTGAAGGCGGCGACGGCGACGATCAGCGAGAGGATGATGAACATCATGTTCTTCTCGATCTGCACGGCGCGGAAGAAATTGGCGTGGCTTTTCGTCCAGTCGCTGATATAGGCGTTGGCGTCGATCAGCCCGGCCAGCTCGCGCGCGATGCGCGGCGCCTGGAAAAGATCGTCGACCTTGAGCCGTACGCCGCTGACGCGGTCGTCCATCTGGTAAAGCGTCTGCGCGTCCTGCAGGTCGATCAGCGCCAGGCCCGAGTCGTACTCGTACATGCCGACCTCGAAGATGCCAACCACCTTGAACGATTTCAGGCGCGGCAGCACGCCGGCCGGCGTCACCGTGCCCTGCGGCGCGATCAGCGTCACCTTGTCGCCGGTAAACACGCGCAGCGAACGCGCCAGATCGGCGCCAAGCACGACGCCGAATTCGCCGGGGCGCAGGTCGTCGAGGCTGCCGCTCTTGATCGTCTTGCGAAAATCGGCGACGCGGTCTTCCTGTTCGGGATCGATGCCGCGCACCAGCGCGCCCTTGACCCCGCCATCGACGGTGAACATCGCCTGCGATTGCACGAACGGCGCCGCCGCGCGGACTTCCGGATGCTGCTTGGCTTGCGCGGCGATCGCCGACCAGTCGCTCAGTTCGCCGTTGATGCCGGTGATCTGGATGTGCGAAGCGACGCCGAGGATGCGCGTGCGCAGCTCCTTCTGGAAACCGTTCATGACCGACAGCACGACGATCAGCGCGGCAACGCCGAGGCCGATGCCGAGCATCGAAATCAGCGAGATGAAGGAGATGAAATGATTGCGCCGTTTGGCGCGCGTGTAGCGCAAGCCAATCAGCAATTCGTAGGGCAGGGCCATGCGGTATGGGGCCGGGCAGGAAAAGCCGCTATGGTACACTCAAGCGCATCCTTGGAAGCTCCCCGGCGCCGATTTCCGTGCATCTGACCCTGCTTGTCCCCGAACTGATCTGGCCCGAACCGGCCGACCAGTTCGTCTTCGGAAATCTTGCCGCGCCGGGCATCGAATGGCTGCTCGCCCACGCCAATGCCGAGCGCAACCCGCGCCGCCCGTTCGAAATCGCGCTGGCCGACTGCTTCGGGCTGATCGACGCACCCTGCGGCGCCCTGCGCCTGCTCGGCGAAGGCAGCGAGGAAGCTCGCAGCGGTCACTGGCTATGCGCCGACCCGGTACATCTGCGCCTCCATCAGGAACGCATCGTCCTTGCCGCCGCCAGCGCCTTCGACCTTGCCGGTCACGAGGCGCAGCAGATCGTGCACGCGCTCAACACCGAGTTCGCCAACATCGGCCGCTTCCATGCCGCCAACGCCACGCGCTGGTACCTGCGGCTGAATGAGGCGGTCGACCACCAAGCGCCGCCGCTTTCCGCCGTTGCCGGGCGCCGCGTTGATGGCGAACTGAACGACAGCCCGCTGCCGCTGACCCGCTGGCTCAACGAAGTGCAGATGTTTCTGCACGGCCACCCAGTCAATACGCAGCGCGAAGCCGCCGGTCAACCGTCGATCAACAGCCTGTGGCTGTGGGGTGGCGGCGCACTGCCCGCTGGTATCGAACAAAAGTTTTCGGTTGTCTTCAGCGACGACCCGCTGGCGACCGGTCTCGCCTGCGCCGCTGGTATTCCGGCGCATGGCCGGCCAGCCAATCTTTCGTCAATGCTCGCGCAAGCCGGCGCCAGCCCTTTGGTCATCCTCGACCAGTTACTGGCCAGTTCCGCCCATGAAGACGGCGACGGCTGGCGCAACACCTTGGACCGACTCGATGCCGACTGGTTTATGCCGCTTAAAAAACGGCTCGGAAACCCGGTCGACCGCATCAGTCTGATCGCCCCGACCGTCTATGGCGAACTGCGCTTCACGCTGAGCGCCGGCGAGCGCTGGAAGTTCTGGAAAAAAGGCAAACCGCTCGCCGCCACCGCGCAGGAACTCGCCGCATGACCCGCATCGTTGCCCGCAACATTCCGCCGCGTACCGTCTGGCAACTCGAACAGCAGGGCCTGCATCCGCTGCTCGCCCGCCTCTACGCGTCGCGTGGCGTCACCGACAAGGCCGAACTCGATTACGAGCTGAAATCACTGCTGCCGCCGGCAACGCTGACCCACGCCAGCGATGCGGCTTCACTGCTGGCCGATGCCATCGAGGCCGAAGCCAAGCTGCTGATCGTCGGCGACTACGACTGTGATGGCGCCACCGCCACCGCCGTCGGCATGCGCGCCCTGAAAATGCTCGGCGCCGATGTCGACTTCCTGCTACCCGATCGCTTCAAGCTCGGCTATGGTCTGTCGCCGGAAATCGTCGATCTCGCCACCCAGCAATCGCCCGACCTGATCATCACCGTCGACAACGGCATCGCCAGCGTCGAGGGTGTCGACCGTGCCCGCGAGCATGGCATCGCCACGCTGATCACCGACCACCACCTGCCGGGCGAATCGCTGCCTGAGGCCGACTGCATCGTTAACCCCAACCAGCCGGGCTGCGACTTTCCGTCCAAGTGCATCGCCGGCGTCGGCGTCATGTTCTACGTCATGCTCGCCCTGCGCGCCGAACTGCGCGAGCGCGGCTTCTTCGCCGACCGGCCGGAACCCAACTTCGCCAGCCTGCTCGACCTCGTCGCGCTCGGCACCGTCGCCGACGTCGTCAAGCTCGACCGCAATAACCGCATCCTCGTCAGCCAGGGTTTGAAACGCATGCGCGCCGGCCAGTTGCAGCCCGGCCTCGCGGCGCTGTTCAAGGCCGCTGGCCGCGACCCGAAGAAGGCGACGACGATGGACCTCGGCTTCATCCTCGGACCGCGCCTCAACGCCGCCGGTCGTCTCGCCGACATGCGCCTCGGCGTCGAATGCCTGCTCACCGAAGACCCGTCACGCGCCCTGCAGATCGCCCAGCAACTTGACGCGCTGAACCGCGAACGGCGCGAGATCGAATCCGGCATGCAGGAACAGGCGCTGATCCTGCTCGAATCGCTCGATGCCAACGACGCCGCACCCGGCGTCGCCCTGTTCGATGAAAGTTGGCACGAGGGCGTTGTCGGCATTCTCGCTTCGCGCATCAAGGACAAACTGCATCGCCCGGTGTTCGCTTTCGCGCCCGGCGAAGGCGGCATCGTCAAAGGTTCCGGCCGCTCGATTCCCGGCCTGCACCTGCGTGACGCGCTCGACCTCGTCGCCAAGCGCGCCCCCGGCTTGCTGATCCGCTTCGGCGGCCATGCCATGGCCGCCGGCGCTACGGTCAACGCCGAAAACTTCGAAAAATTTCGCGATCTATTCGTCGCGGTCGTCGGCGAACTGCTGGCCCCGGCCGACCTGACGCGGACGCTGGAAACCGACGGCGCCCTTGAAGGCGGCTATATTTCACTCGCCACTGCACGCCTGCTGCAGAACGAAGTCTGGGGCCAGGGTTTTCCGGCGCCGTTGTTCATGGATGAATTCGAAGTCGAACAGCAGCATGTGCTCAAGGAAAAGCACCTCAAGCTGCGCCTACGCAAGGGCAACGCGCGTTACGACGCCATCCAGTTCAACTTCGGCGCCCAGCCCGGCACCAAGACCCGCATCGCCTACCGGCTGGAAATCAACGAATACATGGGCGTCGAAACGCCGCAGCTGATGGTCGAACACCTCGATTAGGCTGCGGCGAACCCGGCGTTTACGGGCGCAGGGTACCCCAGCCCTGCTTCTGGCGTTCGACAATCTCGACCGCACCGGAAGGTACGAAGCCGATCTTCGGCTGCATGTCGTCCTTGGTCAATTTCTGACCCTTCATCGTGTTTTCGCACATCAGGACCTTCACACCGCTGTCCAGCGCTTCGTCGATGCGGTTGCCCAGCGGCGATTCCAGCTTGAGCATGCCAGCGCCCATGCCAAAGACAACCACCTCGATATCGACCTTGTCCTTGCCATAAGCACTCTGCATATTTTTTGCGACGTTCAATGCCTGATTCCAGGTCTTTTGACTGTCATCGCTGACCTGAATAGTCACGCCGGTCTTGGCCATTTCGGCAAGGACAGCTGGCGCAACAAGCACGAAGCCGGCAATGCCGAGCACGAGGGAAGCAAAGGTTTTACGAATCATGATGTCTCCTGTTTTTATTTGCCGGGAATAGCAATCGATGGGCGCCGCACATGCAGCAACGCCACTATAGGACATGCGGGCACCGACGTTGTTCAGTCAACGGCAAAAAAATCCCGGGCCGGAAAATTCCGGGTCGGGGACCAAAAGCCAGCAAGATCTACTTGACGATTTCGAGCAGTTCGACTTCGAAAACCAGCGTCGCACCGGGCGGGATTCCCGGAATGCTCTGGTTGCCGTAAGCCAGCTCCGGCGGGCAGACCAGCTTGGCCTTGCCACCCACCTTGATCATCTGCACCCCTTCCGTCCAGCATGGAATGACCCGGGTCAGCGGGAAGGTGGCAGGCTGCCCGCGCTTGTGCGAGCTATCGAATTCCTGGCCATTGACCAGGGTGCCGCGATAGTGAACCTTGACCGTATCGCTGGCTTTCGGGTTGGCGCCCGTACCTTCATTGAGGATGGTCACGCCGATCCCGGAAGCCGTCTTTTCCTCCTTGGGTTCGGCGGCTTGGGCCTGAAAAGCGATGGCGAAAAGAAGCGCTGCGGTTGCGGTGACAATTTTGTTCATGGATCTGCCTTTGCGGGGTTGGGAAATCGGATTGAGAATAAGCTGGCGCGATTGTGCCTCGAAATTATCCATAATTCACCAACAGTAAAGACCGTTCCCTGCAATTCGCGCCACTACTGCAGCCAGAGCAGGGATTTGGCCACCCAGCCCGTATCGCCCGCTTCGTCCTTGACCTTGATCCAGTCGCCCTTGCTGCCTATTCTGCGGAACGAATAGTAATGCTCCACCGGGCTCCAGTTGACCTTGGGGTAGTTCGTGCCCGGCCCGGTCCGCACATTGGCGGTCGATTTCCTGACCACGGCGCAGTGAACACTGGCGCTGACCAGCTTTTTATAGATCCAGTGACTATCGCCGTCGACATCCTTCACCTGATACCAATCCCCTTTTTGTCCGACCTTCTGTAGCGGCATGTATTTATAAACTTCCCAGGTTTTGTCGTAATTCATACCCGGCCCGGAACGCAGATTGGCTTCGGAAACGGTGACGCACAGTGCGTCGGCATTGCCGGAAACCAGCGCCAGTGAATACAGCAACAGACAAGCGGAATAAATCGATTTGGTCATGCATCAACTCCTGATTGGCAGTATGGAGTTCCTGACTTGTAGTAATGCCAAGTGCATTACGGAAAGGCAAACGCGCCGCGCTTTGCGCCAGCGCGGACAGTCAAGAACTAATGGGAGGCAGCGGCAAGCTGGCTCCGTCTGGGAAAACGCCGCCGGATGCGATCTAGCGGAAGGAACGCAACAAAGACCGCGTAGCGGCCGAGCGCCAAAAAATTACCGGCAACAGAAACCACCGGAATTCGGGTCGTGAACAGGACGACAGTAGCGCATGCGTATCAACTTGCACTTCGCCGACGAATGAACACATGAGGAGGTCCTTTCTGTGGATTCGGGGTCGAGTTGCAAGGCATTATGGCACGTCGCGCCTTTCATCGCAAAAACCGCTTCGCGCCGCACCTCGAACTTCTGCCCGGGCACGGACTCCAATTTTCACGCAACATTTGAAATTTCCTGCACCCGCAGTGAAGGACGAAATCATGAACAGACCTCTACACAACCTGTATGCCGGGAACTAAACTTCGCCTGGAAAAGGACTCGTTCGGCACCATCGAGGTTGCCGTGGATCGCTTGTGGGGCGCGCAGACGCAGCGCTCGCTGGCGCACTTCGCCATCTCGACCGAGCGCATGCCGGAAGAGCTGATCCACGCCCTGGCGCTGACCAAAGCCGCCTGCGCCAGGGTCAGCCTGGAACTTGGCCTGCTGCCAGCCGCCAAGGCTGATGCGATCATCGCCGCTGCCGATGAAGTTTCCGCCGGCCACCATACCAAGGAATTTCCGCTCGCGGTCTGGCAAACCGGCTCCGGTACCCAGACCAACATGAATATCAACGAGGTGCTCGCCAACCGCGCCTCGGAACTGCTCGGCGGCGAGCGCGGCAGCGCGCGGCTGGTGCACGCGAACGACGAAGTCAATTTCGGGCAATCGTCGAACGACATTTTCCCGACCGCCATGCATCTGGCAGCCGCCACTGGCATCAAGCATCACCTGCTGCCCGCGCTGCACCGGCTGCGCGCCACTTTTGACGAGAAATCAGCCGCTTTCGCCGACCTCATCAAGATCGGCCGCACCCATCTGCAGGACGCCACGCCGCTCTCGCTCGGCCAGGAGTTTTCCGGCTACGGCGCCCAGTTGCAGCACGCCGAAGCGGCCATCAGCGCCACCCTGCCCGCCCTTTACGCGCTAGCCGTCGGCGGCACCGCGGTCGGCACCGGACTCAACACGCATCCCGAATTCGGCTTGCGGGTGGCAACAAAACTTGCCGAGCAAACCGGAATCTCCTTCACCAGCGCCGCCAACAAGTTCGCTGCGCTGGCCGCCCACGACGCCATGGTCGCCGTGCATGGGACGCTGAAAACACTCGCCGTGGCGTTGATGAAAATCGCCAATGACATTCGCTGGCTGGCCTCCGGCCCGCGTTCCGGGCTGGGCGAGATCACCATTCCGGAAAACGAACCGGGCAGCTCGATCATGCCCGGCAAGGTCAATCCGACCCAGTGCGAGGCACTGACCATGCTTTGCGCGCAGGTCATGGGCAACGATGTGGCGATCGGCATCGGCGGCGCCTCCGGCAATTTCGAACTGAACGTCTATAAGCCGCTGATCGCCCACAACATGCTGCAAAGCATCCGCCTGCTGGCCAATGGCATGGCGAGCTTCGACCGCCATTGCGTACAGGGCATCAGAGCCAACCGCGAGCGCATCGAAGAACTGATGGAACGCTCGCTGATGCTGGTCACCGCGCTGGTTCCGCACATCGGCTACGACAAGGCCGCCGAAATCGCCAAGCGCGCCAGCCGCGAGGGCACGACACTTAAGCAGGCGGCGCTCGATTCGGGTTTCGTCAGCACCGAAGAATATGAACGTTGGATCGACCCAAGAGCGATGATCGGTCCGTCAGTTGCGTAGTCAGTTCAGGGAAGCGTTGCGGTCAACCGCGAAAACAGGACATTTTTTGGGCAACAACGATTACCGTATGGAATTTTCATCGCCGACTCCAAAATTGCTTTCACCTGCGCTATAAAGAGCACCATGAAAACCAGACAAATCGCCTTTCTCATGCTGCTCGGCTACGCCCTGACAGCCCATGCCGAGGTCTACAAGTGTCGCCAACCGGACGGGCGCACGGAAATCTCGAATTCGCCGTGCACCGGCGGCGCCAGCACCATCAAAGCGGTGCCCGACGACGTGGTTCCCGAAGCCAGTCGCCTCCAGGCTGAACGCGATGCCGATCGCCTGGAAGACTACACGGACAAGCTCGAAGCCGAACGCAAGACCGGAGAAGCTGCCGAGCGCAAACAATTAAAGGAGCAGCAGGCAGCGGCCCGGCAGGGGCCATCGCCCGCCAGCATCCAGGCCTGCCTGCAAACGCTCGACCGGATGGCGCTCGACCTGTCGCGCCGCGCCGAACTTGAAGAAGGTTGCCGCGCCACCGGTTCGGTGCAGCCGGTCTATGCCCAGGATCCTTATTATTACGGTGGATCGGGTTACATCCGTCCGCCGCTTCCCCCGCACCCGCCCCATCCACCGCGCCCGATTCCGAAGCCGCTGCCCGAGCCAATCATTCCGGCCAAACCGGTCGATCTCTACAAGGTACCGAGCGCCCCGCGCACGCGCTGACCGGTGCCGCAGCGGGCAGATCAGGCTTTGTCGTGCTGCGTACCGTCGCGGCTCTGGCTGCCCAGCACCAATTCAGCATCGGTATTGAGCGCATCGAAGAAGGCCTGAACGGCCTTCGGGTCGCCGGAAGCGGCAAAGGTCGTCTGGCCGCAGGTGCACTGGCCGACCCAGATCGCGTCAATGCCGCGCAAACCGCGCGTGCTGACCGGATGGATCGCCGTCACATCGGCATTGCAGCCGTTACAGACCAGCTTCTCCGGTCGCGTTGCTTCGATCCGTGCCTGCGCCTGCGCGATGCGCTGTTCGATGTCGCCGCGCCGTTTGGCTTGCCCCATGAGAATCCTCCACTTCTAAAAATGCGTAGCGACGCTAGCCGGCCGCCGGTAATCGTATCGTCGAAGGCGCATCATTCATCAAAGTGCCGCCGATGTGAAGCAGGCATTTCCCGGCAAACCGCCGGATATGGCAAGATGCGGCGATGAAAACGAATCCCCACCTCGCCGGCATCGGCTTCGGCCTGCTGGCCTACGGCATCTGGGGCTTCTTCCCGCTGTTCTTCCACCAGCTCGCGCACGTCTCGCCGATGGATGTATTGTCCAATCGCGCGCTCTGGGGCTGCGTCTTCGTCGGCCTGCTGCTGACCCTGCGCCGTGGCTGGGGCAGGGTCGCCGGGGTCTTCCGCACACCGCGCCATCTGGCGATGCTGGCGCTGGCGGCGCTGCTGGTCGGCAGCAACTGGCTGGTTTTTCTGTGGGCGGTTGCCAACCAACAGGTGGTCGCCTCCAGCCTCGGCTACTTCCTGACGCCGCTGGTCAATGTGCTGCTCGGTCTGGTCGTGCTCAAGGAGCGCCTGAACCGTCTCGAATGGATTGCCGTCGGCTTCGCGCTGGCGGCAATTGCCAACGAGATCATGACCCTCGGCAGCTTGCCCTGGGTTTCGCTCTTTCTGGCTGCCACCTTCGGCACTTATGGTCTGGTGCGCAAGCAGGTGCCGGT
>CAZGPO010000050.1:0-12273 GCA_964527745.1 uncultured Dechloromonas sp. | reverse complement strand
ACCTGACCGTCGCCGCCCATGGCGACGGAACTGCCGCGGCGCACCGACAGGATCGTCGTGCCGTGATATTGCTCCATGTTTTTTCCTGACGTTAAGACTTGGGAACGATGATGCGGGCGAACTTGTTGATGCCGACCACCGCCATCAGTTCAGCCACCAGATGATTCGGGCTGCGGATGATGACTTCGCGCCCGCTGCCCTTGAGCGGCGAAAGCCGATTGACCAGTTGCCCGGCCGAGAAGAAATCGAGCCGGCGCACATCGGCAAAATCGAGAATGACATGGTCCTGCAGGTTCAGCACGGCGATCAGATCGTCGAAGCGACTGCCCTTGATTTCCCCGTTCAGGTAATAGGCATCGTCGGCCGGCGCTGTTTCTCCCTCGACCTTGCTTGCCGCAGGCAGTTCCGGTGCCTTCACCTCCTCCCAGGACGGCGGCGAACGCTCGAAAGTCACCGCGAAATCGATCGCACACTGCTCGAACTCCTCTTGCGTGCCATAACGTTGCAGCAGTTCGAGAAGCAGCAGCCAGGAACGAGCGTTCTGTGCCTCGCCAACCACCAGACGCGCTTTCAGGCGCGAGATCATGCTCTCGATCTGTTCGAGCACGATGACCGCCCCCTGACGCCGCGCACCCACCAGTATTTCCGCCAGGCGCCCGGCGATTTCGTCGTCACAACCGAGCAAACGGCTGCAATCGACACGCAGCGGCCGCTTCAGCTTGAGTGAATCGGTCAGCGGCACGAGCACGTCGAGGTGGTCCGAGGTCAAAACCCCCTGCAACTCGCAAGCAACGACACCGGGCCCGGCCGCTGGCACTTTGGGCAATACCTGTCGCCAGGTCGGCGGCGACATTTCGCAAGCCTGGACGAATTCAGCCGCCAGTTTGTCGAAAGCCGCCCGATCGCCGCTCAATTGCAGGAAATCGAACAACATCTGCCACAAGCGCAGGCCCTCCGTTCCGGGATAGGCGCCGAGCAGCGATTCGAGCAACGGACGGACGACCGCGTCCTGACCATTGGCGTAAAGAACGGCAATCTGTTCAATATCGGACTGGATCGACTCGGCACCATGATTGACGTCGATCGCCATGACGTTCGATTCGGTGTATTCGCGATCGAAGTCGGAAATGACTTTAGCGATCTCTTCCTTGGTTTTGACTGGCGCTGACGCGCCGGCAGTCTGTTCAGCACTTCGAACGGACGACCTGGAAGACGTGAATTCGAGATCGGGCAACGGCGCTGCGGTTGGCGCAGCTTCCTCCTTCGCACCGGGCAGCACGGAGTGTCCGGAATGCCCGGGATTGGGGGCGGCCGGCGGCTTCGGGTGCATGACGTTGGGCTCCGGCACCTTTTGCGTTTTCTTCTTGAACAGCGAAAAAACCATACTTACCTCAAATGCAGAACTGTTCTTTTAGCATGCCCCACGGCGTCATGCAATGATCAACCCCAGCGCAATCAGCAGCAAGGCGAGGATCGGCCCGAATGGCTGATCCAGCCCGAGCGCCAGGGCGAAGGCAGCGATATAGCCAACGACGCCGATCGCTCCTGCCAAAAGGACGCCATTACGCCAATTGCGGGCACGGCGGAAGGTGATCCATGCCGGCACGAAGACCAGCGCGAAGCCACCCATGACGCCAAGACTCATTGTCGCCAGCGCCAGTGTCAGCGCGGCGACGAGGTCGAAGCCGATGACAACGGGCCAGTCCCGTAACCCGCGTGCCTTGAAATAGTCAGGATAGACCCGCGCCAGCAGCAATTGTTTCGCCAGTAGCCATAGTGCGACGCCGGCGAATACGGACGACGGCAGCACCAGTGCGAACTGGGCGGCACCGGAAAAATACAACTGGCCATCGAACAGCGAATGTCCCAGTTGCTCCGCCAGCGGCTGGTTGGCGGCAAGCAGCACGGCGACCGCCCAGCCGGCGAGCAGCAACACCGCGAATGCCGCCCCCCCAGCCAGGCGCCGAGCGAATATGCGCTTGCCGGCGCCAGCCAGGGCGGCGGATGCCATGCCGCCGAACGCCGGAGGCAGGCCGCCAATCAGCGCCAGCAAGGCGCCGGCGGCGGCGACGTGGGCATAGGCAAGCGCTGCCAGCCACTCGTCGCGCAAGCGCAGAAAACAGCCCAGCACCGGCAGCACCAGCGCCAGGCAGAGGCCGGTCAGAAAGGGCAGCAGGAACAGGTCAGACCACATCGACTGCCTCCCGGAGCGTAATGACCTGATCGCAGACCGCCTCGACAAACTCATGATCGTGGCTGACGACCACGAGTCCGGGGCCGCGCCGGGCGAGATCGCGCAGTGCGCCGGCCAGATGCGCGACGCCCGCCGCATCGAGGTTATTGGTCGGCTCGTCGAGCAGGACCAAATCGGCCGGCGCGCGCAGGATGGCCCACAGGGTCAGGTAGTGCCGCTGCCCACCGGACAGGCGGTCGAACCGTTCGTCAAGCCGGCCGACCAGCCACGGTGGCAAACCATCCTGCGTGGCGCCGGTCAAAGCCAGCAGTTCACGTCCGCATAGCGGCAGGCCGACGACCGGTGGCACATCCTGGGTCTGCAAAGCCAGACGCAGTCCGGGGCGCTTTTCCAGCACACCGGAAAAAATCCGGGCACGACCGGCCAGCGCCGCGAGCACTGTGCTCTTGCCGACCCCGTTCGCTCCAGTCAACCCGAGAATTTGCCCGGATTCAAGAACGAAATCGAGCGCCGCCGTTGCCGGCCCGGTCCAGCCGGCCACCAGCGCCTGCGCACGAATCAGCATCTGGCTCACTGCAGACCTTGCAGCAGGCGCCGGACGGTATCGTCAAAAAGCCCGTAGAGGTCGCCGGCTTCAGGCGTGCCGCCCACCGTAAATGGCAGCAGGACCGCCGGAATGCCGGCCTTGGCAACGATCCACAGGCTCGCCCCGTCGCTCTGGTAGGCGGTGCGCAGCACCATTCTGGCCGGCGCGCTCTGCTGGCGGGCGACCAGGGTGGACAGCTGGCCGCTGGTCGGCTCGATCCCGGGTTTCGGCTCCAGCGTTCCTGTCACCTTGAAATCCAGCCAATGCGCCAGATAGACGAACGAGTCGTGGTGCGCGAGTACCGGCATGCCGCGCAGCGGCGCTGCCTCCTTCTCCCAGCGCGCGATGGCTGCCTGCCATTTGCCGGCAAAGGCCTGGTAAGCATCCAGATAGGCTTGCGCATTGAGCGGATCGAGTTCGCCGAGACGGGCGGACAGCGCCTTACCGATTGTCAGCAGGTTGCGCGGATCGAGCTGGAAATGCGGATTGCCGGCGGCATGCACATCGCCCTGGGCACGGTCGAGGACAGCGGGCACATCGCGCAGCGTCACGTAGCGTGCCGCTTCGAAATAGCCGGGACGACCGGGCTGGATATTGGCGTTGCCCGAATCGCGGATGACCAGCGGCAGCCAGCCGGCTTCCAGATCGGCACCGGTCGCCACCACCAGTTGTGCACGGCGCGCCTGGGCCAGCAGGGACGGCCGCGCCTGGATGCGGTGCGGATCCTGCAGCGCGGTCGTGGCGACAAACACGCTGACCTTGTCGCCGCCGATTTCGCGGGCCAAAGCACCCCATTCCGGGACCGTCGCGAAAATTTGCAAGGCGGCCAGTGCAGGGAGACTGACAGCAGCCAGCAGAAGGGTCATCAACAGTCTGATCATTTGGCTCCCCTCAGAACTTGTGCGCGCCATGCGCACCGAGGCTCATGATGTACTGGACGATCCACTGGTTATCGGTGATTCCCGACATGGATTTGTCCTGGGCATATTGCAGGCGGAGCCGGGAAAACTCGCCCCAGCTGTAATCGACCATCGCCGTGGCACGCTTTGGCCTGTAGTCGTTCACGACAAGGTTGGCCGCATTGACGCCGAGGTTCTGACGCCCGCTGTCGAGTTGGTCATAACGCAGACCGGCTCGCCACTCGGGTGTGAACTGGAAGACACCTTGCGCATACCAGCCGCTCTGGCGGGTATCGTAGTCGCCGGTGAGCGGCGTCGCGCAGGCATTGCCAACACCAATTTCATCCATGCAGGTCAGGTCGCCCTTGTCCTTGCGCATGAAGTATTCGCCCTGAAGCTTGAAACTCTGATACTTCGGGTTGCCATCGGGCGCCCATTTCCAGACGAAATCCGCCAGCCAGGTCGCCGTATCGCCAGTAAACAGGCCTTGTGCCTGCAAACCAGCGGTATCGACGAAATCAGCTTCCCGGTCACCAGACGAGGTCTTCAGATAGGAAATGCCGGCGCGCCAGCTGTTGGATGCGCCGACGTCGTCGCCCACGTGTGCGTAAGCCGCCCAGGCGCCTGCACCATTTTTATTCGTGTCGCTACCCGGAAAATTGGCGCCGCGTCCGATTTCGCTGCCGAATTCGAGGAAGACCGGCGTCGGTGCCAGCCATTTCAATTGCAGACCGTCGTCACGGAAACTGGCCTCCTGGCCAAAGAGAGCGGTGTACATAAGTGGTGCGTTGGCGAAATCCCACTGGTGCGGATGCTGCTCATTCAGATAGCCGATCCCGGAGCGGAAACGCCCGCCCCTGAGGCCGACACCGTGCCCGATGGCCAGCGACTGGAACCACGCCTCCTCGACCTCGACCGACTCGTCCTGCACCGCCAGAATGGCCTGACCGCGCCAATACGGGTCGATCCCGCCGCTGAAGATCAGCTCGGTGTGGTTGAGCGAGAACCCACGCGTACTGACGCCCTTGCCGCCGTCGTGATCGTGGCCGCCGGCCGGCCAGAAACCGGTGATGGTACGGTCCGGTACATCCTTCATCTGCGCGTATTGTCCCTGCAGGATCAGCGACACCTCCGGATTGAACGCGGCGGCGCTTGCGGCCAGTGTCGTGCGTTGACCGCTATCGGAAGCCACCGGCTTCTCCGAAGCAGGTGACGGCGCCTTGTCTTTGCTTTCGGCTTCGGCCTGGGCGAGTTTTTGTTCGAGCGCGGCAATGCGCTGTTCGTAGGATTTCTTCATTTCGTCGATCTGGCTGCGGATGGCGGCGAGGTCGGCATCGTTGGCAGCCTGCGCGGTACCCGAGACGGCAAGCAGCGCGGCCACGACAAATGGCTTGTGCAACATGGATTTCTCCTGAAAAAGCGATAAATGCGAGCGCAGCGACAAACGCTGCGGTCGACGGCAAAAATGGTGCTTTTTTCAGGAAAGGGGCGGGCCGCGCTGCGTTGCGTCAGGCGGCGGAAAGGCGCTACGGTCACAAACCGGCAAGGCAACGGGAACGAAGCGCGGCGCATGCACCGGCGGCAAACTTGCCAGCGTTGGCAGCGCGGTGCCGAGGTCATGGGCGACCAGGCACAGTTCGCAAGCGTGGGTCGGCAAACCCTTTTCATTTTCCACCGCATGCCCGACGGCATGCGCCCCGGCCGCAAGTTGGGCGAAGAGCAGAATGCCGACGAGCAGGAGGTGGCGCAGCGAATTCACAACGGGATTCTAATCGATCTGGAGAAGCAGCCCTTTGAGATATTCGCCTTCCGGGAAGTTCAGCGCCACCGGGTGATCGGCAGCGCCGGCCAGGCGCCGGACGATGCGCGCCAGGCGCCCGGCATCGGCTGCCGCGCCGGCGACAATCTTCTGGAACAACTCAAGTCCGACGCCGCCGGAACACGAATAGGTCATCAGCAGCCCGCCCGGTTTCAACAGGCGCAGGCCGAGCAGATTGATGTCCTTGTAGGCACGCGCCGCGCGCTCGGCATGGACGGCGGACGGCGCGAACTTGGGCGGGTCGAGGACAATCAGGTCGAAGGTCCGGCCTTCCTTGCGGAAAGTGCGCAAGGCCTCGAAGACATCAGCCTCCAGCCACTCGGCGCGCGCGGCCGGCAGTTGCGGATTGAGTGCCAGATTGGCGCGTGCCTGGGCCAGCGCAGGGCCCGACGAATCGATCGACAGCACGCTCGCCGCGCCACCGGCCAGCGCCTGTAACGAAAAGCCGCCGGTATAGCAAAAACAGTTGAGCACCTCCTTGTCGGCGGCAAGCTGGCCGAGCAAGGCGCGATTATCGCGCTGGTCGAGGTAGAAGCCGGTTTTGTGGCCGCCGGCGATGTCGACCGCGAGACGCACGCCATTTTCCTCGATGGTCAGCGGCACCTCCGGCGCCGTGCCATGCAGCCAGCCGGTGGTCGGGGCCAGGCCTTCCAGCCCGCGCACGTCGGAGTCCGAGCGCTCGTAGATGCGTGCACAGCCGGTCGCCTTGAGCAACCCGGCAACGATGGCATTGCGCCACTTATCGGCGCCGGCCGAGGTCAGCTGGACGACGATGGTGTCACCGTACTGGTCGGCGATAACGCCGGGCAGGCCGTCCGATTCGGCATGAATCAGGCGCAGACCCTGCTGACCGCGCAGTTCAGGAAGCACCTGGCGGCGCGCCACGGCGGCAGCGATACGGCGCTTGAAAAAGGCGTCGTCGACCGACTCTTCAGGATCGAAAGTCCAGAAACGGGCGCGGATCTGCGATTTCGGGCTGTACGCCGCACGTCCGAGCGGCCGCAGGTTGTCGGCCAGCACTTCGACCGTATCGCCCGGCCGCGCACGGCCTTCGAGCCGTCCGACCGAACCGGCGAACAGCCACGGGTGATGCTGCTTGAACGCGGAGCGTTCCTTGCCCGGCATCAGAATCAGTTGCGCCATCTTTTCTCGCCTTCAAATGAAAAGCCCCGGTTACCTCGCGGCAACCGGGGCTCGACGAACCTGACCGAACTCAGGCGCCGAGCGCCTTGCGGTTGCGCGCATGACATTCGGCGGCGTAGATGACCTTGAACATGGTCTTGCCGGTGCCCTTGAACAGGCGCTTGCTGGACTTGGAAATGCTGCGGCGCTCCAGTGAGGAACGACGGGTACGGTTGATGGCCATGACTAACTCCTTGATTCCGGCGTATTTTTAAAACTGTGGATCATAGGGCCTAGCGGCGCAAAGGTCAATTGAAGCTTGAATTTTTGCGTGTTTTCGTGGTTGACCGCATCACGTGCGCCTGGCGCGCGGGTTAAGCGAAGGGACCGGAGACAAAATCACTCACTTTCTCTTTGCTCGTGGATGAGTAGCGTCGTAGGTTCGCGCCAGATGCTGAAAATCAAGATGGGTATAGACCTGTGTCGAGGCGATGCTGGCGTGACCAAGCATCTCCTGCACCGCCCGCAGGTCGCCCGACGATTGCAGCACATGCGAAGCGAAGGAATGGCGCAGCATGTGCGGATGGACGTGGCGTGGCATCCCGGCACGCAGGGCCTGGCAGGCGAGGCGCAACTGGATCGCCCGATGGCCGAGGCGCGAACCGCGGCGGCTGACGAATAATGCACGCTCCCCGGCGCCTGCCATTTGCCCGCGTACCGCCTGCCAGGCCGCCAGCGCTTCGCGCGCCTTGCCGCCAACCGGCACGATGCGCGCCTTACTGCGCTTGCCGAGGACGCGGACCTCGCCTTCGAGCAGGACACTTTCCAGCACATCGAGGTCGAGCGCGACCAGTTCCGCCAGACGCAGGCCGGACGAATAAAACAGCTCGAAGATGGCGGCATCGCGGGTAGCCAGCAGCGGGTCATCCTCATCATCCGGGGCCAGCAGCACGGCAGTCTCGTCGACCGACAGCGCCTTCGGCAGGCACCGCGGCGACTTCGGCGGACGCACCCCCTCGCAGGGATTGGCAGCGACGCTGTTGTGTTGTCCGAGCCAGGAGAAAAACCCGCGCCAAGCGGAAAGCATGCGCGCCAGCGAGCGCCCTGAAAGCCCCTGTCCGTGCAGCTGGGCGACGAAGCGCCGGATCTGGTGTACCTGTAATTCGTGCGCCGGAATGGCGCCGGCCAGAGCCAGCAGGCGCATCAGGTCGCGCCGGTAGTTACTGATGGTATGCGGCGACTGCCGACGCTGCTCGGCCAGTTCGGCCAGATAGTCGTCGACGGTCGGCGCGCTGCTCACGATGCCGGCTTGATGACGCGCACCAGCGCCGCCGAGATCATTTCGCCCATGCGTTCGAGGTAGAGGTTGCCCATTTCAGGGTAGAAACGCTGCCCCTCTTCGCTGCCCAGCGCCAGCATGCCAAAGGTGTCGCCACCGTCGCAGAGGGCGATCAGTGCCTGCGACCGGATGTGCGACGCCGGCTCGCCGAACCAGGCGGTGGTACCGAAACCGGAGGTCGAGCCGCAATACGGATGCGTCAATGTATCGGCAAAGACCTTCAACTCCTCGGCAACCGCAGCGAATTCCGGCAGGTCGCCGACGCCTTCAGGCTTCTTCCACAGACGCAGGGCAACATGCGGCACGGCGAAGTCGTCACGCAGATGAAAGTTGATCAGATGCACAACCGCCGAGAAGGTTTCCACTGCGATCAGGCCGACCGCGAGACGATGCACCTTTTCGCTGATCTGATCGTTTTCCTCGCCGAAAGCGATCAGTTCGGCCAGTTTGCTCTCGGTCTGGCGGTTCTTGTCGCGCAGCGTCAGCATCTGGCGCTCGGCCAGCGAAACAGCACGCCCGCCATGTGGGTGCGGCACATAGATCTGGGCCAGCAGATCGGCGTATTGCTCGAAGAAGGCCGGGTTGGATTTCAGGTATTCGGCGACATCTTCGGCGAAAGGGGCGCTCATAGTTCGATTTCTCCAGTAAAAACAGTGACGGCCGGGCCGCTCATCATGACCGGCTGGCGCGGGCCGGCCCAGGCAATCGCCAGATCGCCACCGCGCGTCGTGACACGCACCGGCGAATCGAGCAGGCCGCGCCGGATACCGACCACTACGGCAGCGCAAGCGCCGGTGCCGCAGGCCAGCGTCTCGCCGGCGCCGCGCTCATAGACGCGCAGCTTGATGGCGTGCCGCCCGACGATCTGCATGAACCCGGCATTGACCCGCTGCGGAAAGCGCACATGGCTCTCGATCAGCGGGCCTTGCATGCTGACCGGCGCGCTGTCGACATTGGCGACGACCTGCACGGCATGTGGATTACCCATCGAGACGACGCTGATTTCGAACTGCTCACCGGCAACATCGAGCCCATAGACGACTGCATCGCCGGCGCCGACAAAGGGAATTTCGGCCGGCAAAAAACGGGGAATTCCCATGTCGACCGTAACGTTTCCACTTTCTTCGAGGCGCGGGGCGATGATCCCGCTTTTTGTCTCGACCCGGATTTCGCGCTTGGTCGTCAACCCGGTTTCATGGACAAAACGAACGAAACAGCGGGCGCCATTCCCGCACTGTTCAACCTCGCCGCCATCGGCGTTGAAAATACGGTAACGGAAATCGACATCAGGCTGCGTTGACGCTTCGACCAGCAGAATCTGATCGCAGCCGACGCCGAAATGGCGGTCGGCCAGATAACGCAGTTGTTCCGCGGTTAGCGAAACGCTTTGGCGAATGCCGTCGAGGACAACAAAATCATTGCCCAGACCATGCATTTTCGAGAATTCGAGTTTCACAGACCGCCCCACATAAAGATTCGAAAAGAATAACAGAGACAGTCAGTTATCTCAAATTCTTAAAGTTTCTTCTCCATCACGAAATCGTCCATGACAAAGCCGCGGCCGATGTCGTCGACAATCGACTCGCGGACAACGAAACCGTATTTCTCGTAGGAACCGATCGCCTTGGTGTTGCGCTTGTTGACCGCGAGGATCACGCACGGGTAACCGAGTTTGCGGGCGCGGGCCGCCACATGTTCGATCAGCTGGCCGCCGACGCCGCGGCGCTGCACGTCCGGGTGGATATAGAGCTTGTCGAGCTTGAACTCGCCCTTGTAAATCTCACTGAAGGCGAAACCGACCCGTCGCCCATCGAGAAATGCCTGATCGAGCCACTTGTCGGCATCCTCGATATCGTCGTACAGGCGCTCGGCGCCGTAGCGCTGTTCGAGCATGAAGTCGATCTGCTCCTGGGTGATGATACCCGGGTAGGTCGCCTGCCAGATTTCGCGGGCCAGCGCCGAGATGGCGGGCACGTCCGGCGGCGTGACGTGGTGGATTTCGATATTCAGGCTTTCTGTCATTTGTATAACCTCTGCTCTCCGGGTGGCCGGGTCTTGAAACGCTTGTGCACCCAGAAATACTGCTCCGGTATGCGCAGCACCTGGGTTTCGATGAAACGATTGACGAACGCAGTATCGGCTTCGACGCTTTCGCCGGGGTAATTTTCCCACGGCGGCATGATTTCCACCTCATATCCATCGGGCACCTGGCGCGCGATGCACGGCACGACCCGTGCATCGGTCAGCCGCACCAGCCTGGACAAGGTCGGAATCGTCGCTGCCTGGATACCGAAGAATGGCACGAAAATCGATTCCTTGGGGCCGAAATCCATATCGGGAAGATAGTAGAGCGGATAACCATCCTTGAGCGCCTTGACGATCCGCCGCATGCCCTCCTGCCGCGACAGCAACAGCACTTCGTTGAAGCGGGTCCGGCCGCGATAGAGCAGCCTGTTGAATACCGGGTTCGATTGATTGGAAAAAACGCTGCACGCCTTGGTGAGCATAGAAAGGCGCAAACCAGCAGAATCAAGTCCGACGAAATGCGGGCAAAGAACGATCAGCGGACGATCATCGGCAAAGTTCAAATACTCGGTCCCGGTAACACGAATGGTTCGTTCGAGGCGCTCCCGTGAAGCCCACCAACCCAGCGTGCGGTCGAGAACGGCACGGCTGAAAGCGACGAAATGCGCGCGCGCCAGTTTCTCACGCGCGGTCTGCGGCATCTCAGGGAAGCACAGGCGCAGATTGGTCAGTGCGATATCCCGCCGCGCCCGGGCCAGGACGAACAGCAGCCGGCCCAGCCCCCAGCCGAGCGCGCGCAACAGCGGCAAGGGCAGCCAGTGCAGCAACCAGAGCAAGGCGATCGCCAGATATGCAAAGGCAGTTTTCATGCCCCTCACCCCTGCTCCGGCGGCGGTTCGGCGCCACCCGGACGTTTATAACGGTTGTAGCCCCAGAGGTACTGGGCCGGACATTCGCGGATCAGCGCCTCGATTTCAAGATTGATCTGCTGCGCGCGGTCGACCGTAGCACCGGCCAGCGGCTGCAGCGGCGGCCGGATATGCAGGCGATAGCCGCGTCCACCCGGCAAGCGCTCGCCCCAGGCCATCAGCGTCGTCGCGCCGGTTTCGGTCAGGCGCCCGGCGAGGGTCATGGTATAGGCCCAGCGCCCGAAAAATTTCAGCCAGACACCCTCGCCGACCCTCGGTGCCTGATCCGGCAGCATGCCGACCGCCTGGCCTTTCTTCAGCGCCTTGATCAACGCGCGCACGCCAGAAACGTCAGCCGGCGCCAGGTGCAGGTTCGCGCGCTGGCGGCCATCGAGAATCATCTGCTGGATCGGCGCCTGACGAGGCGCCCGATATAGCACCGTGATGTCGCCGAAGCCGGAATAGTACTGAGCGGTGATCTCGAAGCAACCGAGGTGCGGGGTCAGAAAGATGATCCCCTTGCCGGCGCGCTGCGCCGCCTCGACATGCTCCCAGCCGCGCACTTCGACGACCAGCGCGCTGGCTTCGGCCTGCGTTTTCGACAGGATGGACGTCAATTCCAGCATTTGCTTGCCCGCCGCGCCGACTGCCGCGCGCTGGACGCGGTCATCGAGCCCGGCCTGCCGAACATTTTCGCGCAGATGGCGGCGATAGGTCGGCGACAGCAGATAGATCGCCCAGCCGGCCAGCGCACCGAGAACGTGCAGCATACCCAGCGGCAAACGACCAAGGAGACGAAACAGAAAAACCATACTGATCCGGGGGTTGAAACCCGCCGTGAAAAGGCTATCATTATGGCTTCGCCGAGTTAAACAGACAACTTGCAGGGCGATTTACAAATACTGCTAAAGCGTCACCGCTCGTGGTCCGAAGCCGGTAACGCCGGATCAAAGGACCACTGGAGCATTTCATGAGCGAATATTTCTTCACCTCGGAGTCGGTCGGCGAAGGCCATCCCGACAAGGTCGCCGACCAGATTTCCGACGCCATCCTCGACGCCATCCTGGCCCAGGACAAGCATTCCCGCGTTGCCGCCGAAACCTTGTGCAACACCGGCCTCGTCATCCTGGCCGGTGAAATCACCACCAACGCCAACGTCGATTACATCCAGGTCGCCCGCGATACGATCAAGCGCATTGGCTACGACAACACCGAATACGGCATCGACTACAAGGGTTGCGCGGTGCTCGTCGCCTACGACAAGCAGAGCCCGGACATCGCCCAGGGTGTCAACAAGGCCTACGACGACGACCTCGGCCAAGGCGCCGGCGACCAGGGCCTGATGTTCGGTTACGCCTGCGACGAAACGCCGTCGCTGATG
>CAZGPO010000049.1:0-12391 GCA_964527745.1 uncultured Dechloromonas sp. | reverse complement strand
TAATACCGGTTTCACCATCTCGTCAGCCGCCTTCCGAAATGAAAACAACCGTTTGCCGAACCGAAAGCGAAACGAACCTGATTCTGGGCCAGCGTAATATTCAGTTCGTCGTCACTATCGACCAGCAAACGGTTAAGTTCGAGTACCGTTTTGCGCGGCAGGATCATTTCCTGGCGCGGCAGGTCGCCGTCAATCTCGACACTGGCAAAAGCCAGCCGATGGCCATCGGTGGCGACAGCCCGTAGTTCCTTGCCTTCGACCAACAACAACAGACCATTGAGATAATAACGGACATCCTGCGCTGCCATGCTGTACTGGGTTTTACCCAGCAATTGGCGGAAGTCGCGCTGTGAAATCTTGAACTGCCGAGTTTCACCTTCGCTGATGGTCATGCGCGGAAAATCGTCGGCCGGCAGGGTTTGCAGGCTGAAGCGGCTCTTTCCGGCCTTGACCTGCAGGCGCTTGTCTTCAAGCAGCAAACTGACTTCGGTGCTATCCGGCAGTGAGCGCAGGATATCCTGCAACTTGCGGGCACCGACAGTAACAGCGCCATCACCATCGCCAGTTGCGCCATCGGTCGTCGTCGTGATCTGGATTTCGATATCCGTTGCCAGAAGCGTCAGACGATCACCTTTTTTTTCCAGCAATACGTTGGAAAGAATGGGTAGCGTATGGCGTCGTTCAACAATTCCTGATACCGACTGCAAAGGGGCTAGAAGTGTGTCTCTTTGGCTTTTAATAAGTACCATTAATTAAAATTCCTATAATGACTATATCCGGAACAAATCTGTGGATAAGAACAAATTTTTGTTTTTTTTCATTTAGTTGCTACTCAAATTACACTCTGAACAAGGCATCTAATTGCCTGTGGATCAATTCCGGACAATTTTCTCACAAAGCGGATATTGACGATTGATTCACAATCGATGGACATCTTGTACACAGGTTTATGGACAGCTTTTATCCTTTCAATACCTGCAACAAGACATGCAGATCATGATTGAGTTCGCTTTCCTTGAGACGCAACGAATCGATGGTTTTTACGGCATGGATGACGGTCGTATGATCGCGGCCGCCGAAGGCATCGCCAATTTCCGGAAAACTGTGGGACGTGACTTCACGACATAGCCACATCGCCAGTTGCCGAGGACGGGCGATGGCACGCGTGCGTTTCTTGGAAAAGAGGTCGGCGACTTTTAACTTGTAATAATCGGCAACCGTTTTCTGGATATTGTCGATGCCGACATTGCGTACTGACCCGATAAGATCCTTGAGTGCTTCCTTGGCCAGGTCCAGTGCGATTTCCCGTCCATGAAAGGATGAGTAGGCGAGAACCTTCTTCAATGCGCCTTCCAGTTCGCGAACGTTCGAACGCAAGTGCTTGGCAATGAAAAATGCTACTTCATCATCGAGTTGCAGACCTTCGACCTGCGCCTTTTTCTTCAGAATAGCCACCCGCATTTCCAGCTCGGGAGGTTCGATCTGGACAGTCAAGCCCCAGTCGAAGCGGGTTACCAGCCGGTCATCGAGGCCGTTGATGTCTTTGGGATAAGTATCGCAGGTTATGATGATTTGTTTACGGGCTTCGATCAGTGCGTTGAACAGAAAAAAGAACTCCTCCTGCGAGCGGTTTTTGCCATTGAAGAACTGAACATCGTCGAGCAGAAGAACATCAAGGGAACGGTAGGACCGCTTGAAGGTATCGAACGATTTTTGCTGATAGGCGCGCACGACGTCCGAGTAGTAATCCTCGGCATGGACGTAGCGCACCACTTTTTCCGGTGTCTCGTTGAGAATTACGTTGCCTATAGCATGAATCAGGTGGGTCTTGCCGAGTCCGGCGCCGCCATAAATAAACAATGGGTTGTAGGCCCCGCCGGGATTGTTGGCTACCTGAACAGCTGCAGCTCGGGCCAGGTCGTTGGCCTTGCCGACGACCAGATTGTCGAAAGTAAACGATTGAAAGAGCCGCGATTTTTCGTAGGGGCAATTCTTGGGTTGCGGCTTCTCTATTGCCGGTGCAGGGTTGGTAATACTTGCGACGAGATTCGTGGCGACACTGGGCAAACGTCCGTTGCCCCCCTTTCCGCCGTCAATCACCAGGGCGATACTGACCGGTCCCGAAAAGAAGTTGCGGCCATAGTCCTCGATCCGTGCAAGGTAACGGTCGCGCACCCATTTCATGATGAAACCGTTGGGAGCGATCAGCCGCAATCCTTCCAGAGGATGACTTTCGCCTTCCAGCCTGAGCGGCTTGATCCAGGTATTGAATTGCTGGACCGGCAATTCCTGTTCAAAACGCTTGATGCACGAGTCCCAAAAACCGGCCATCGCCAATAATACCCCTTCCGCGCAGTCGAAAAAACCGCTGGCGGTTATATTTAACTATTTGATTCTATGGATTATGTTACCTATAGAACGACAACAATCAGGTTGTGTTCAAGGTTTTGATTCTACCCTCGTGTGCGAAAGTTATCCACAGCATTCTCAAATAAATGCTCTTGACAGTACCCCATAAAATACGGTGTAATTGCGTGTTTTTCTTAGCATATCAAGGGATTACCAATGAAACGCACGTATCAACCGTCGGTCGTGCGCCGCAAGCGCACCCATGGCTTCCTGGTTCGTATGCGCACCAAGGGTGGCCGTGCAGTCATTGCTGCTCGCCGCGCCAAGGGTCGCAAGCGTCTGGGCGTTTAACCCGGACGTTGGGCGGGGTGGATCAAGCCTTCGCCAGACGTTATCGCCTGACAAAAACGGATGAGTTCTCATCCGTTTTTGGTTTCAGGAGGGCGATTCGGGGCAAATTACTGATGCTGCATTACCAAGCGCGGCCGGAAGGGCAAAATGACGCCAGACTCGGTCTGGTGATCGGTAAAAAAATGCTTAAAAGAGCAGTCGACCGCAACCAGGTCAAGCGGATCATCCGCGAACAGTTCCGGCGTCAGCGGCCGAACCTTCCGGCGTGCGACCTGATCGTCCGGCTTGCCGTGAAGCCTGTTCCGTTCGACAGCAGTTTGCTGGCTGGCGATTTCCTCGCGTTGCTGGAGAAACTGCGGCGCGCTATTCCGAACAAGGAAGAACGATGAAACGACTGCTGGTGATCCTGCTTCGTGGATACCAGTATGCGATTAGCCCGTTTTTGGGGCGCAGTTGCCGTTATTATCCGAGTTGTTCGGAGTACGCGGTGGAAGCGGTAGAGAAACATGGTGCCTTCAAGGGTGGCTGGCTGGGCGTCAAGCGCGTCTGCCGCTGCCATCCGTGGCATCCCGGCGGGTACGATCCGGTACCCTGATTTACGAATGCTTGATTACGTAGGCTGTTAATGGACACTCGTCGCCTGATTCTGGTCATGATCTTCACCTTCTCCAGCTTCATGCTGTGGGAAAGCTGGCAGAAGTACAACCAACCCAAGCCCCCCGCCAATGCGACTGCGGTTGCACCGGCGGGAAATGCCGTACCGCAGCCTTCGTCGGCATTGCAGGCAGGTGCCGCGGCACCTGCGGTCGCCACACCGGCACCGGCTGCTGCCGTCGGCGAAAGATTTACAGTCGAGACCGATCTGGTGAAAGCCACGATTTCCTCGGTCGGTGGTGATATCGTCGAACTCGACTTGCTGAATTACAAAAAGCACGACGATAAGGACAAGACTTTCGCACTGTTTGATGCCAAGCATCACTACATGATGCAGAGCGGGCTGATCGGCGAGGGGATGCCGACACATCGCACGATTTTCCGTCGGGTTGATGGCCCGGTAAAGCTGGCTGACGGGGCCGACGAACTGAAGATTCGCTTCGAAGGAACGGCGGCGAACGGTGCCCAGGTTGCCAAGATATTGACCTTCAAGCGCGACTCCTATTTGGTCGACGTAGCCTGGGAGATCGTAAACCAAAGCGACAAGCCGCTGACTGCACATGCCTACTATCAGCTGCAACGCGACAGTATCGCGCCGGAAGGCGAAACCGCAATGGTGTCCACCTTCACCGGGCCGGCCGTCTATACCGAATCGGAAAAGTATCAGAAAGTCAGTTTCGATGACATTGCGGCTGGCAAGGCCAAGTTTGCCAAGGCGGCGGATAACGGCTGGCTGGCCATGGTCCAGCACTACTTTGTTTCCGCCCTGGTACCGAAGGACAAGACCCAGCGCGAGTACTACATGCGCAAGGCTGATGGCACGGACGTCTTTCAAGCTGGCGTTATTGTTCCGGTGGCGGAAATTGCACCGGGCGCCAAGGGCGAGACCTCGATCAGCCTTTACGCTGGCCCGCAGGAGCAGGCCAGGCTCAAGAAAGTCGCATCGGGCCTAGATCTGGTGGTCGATTACGGTTGGCTGACCATCGTTGCTGCGCCGATATTCTGGGCACTGCAGGCGATTCACGGGGTCGTCGGCAACTGGGGCTGGGCGATCGTCGTGCTGACCATCATTATCAAGGCGATCTTTTTCCCGTTGTCCGCCGCCTCCTACAAGTCGATGGCCAAGATGCGCGTTCTGACGCCGCGCCTGACCCAGTTGAAGGAACGTTACGGCGACGACAAGCAGCGCCTGAACCAGGAAATGATGAAGATGTACCAGACCGAAAAGGTCAATCCGCTCGGCGGATGCCTGCCGATCGTCGTACAGATTCCGGTTTTCATTGCGCTGTACTGGGTGTTGCTGGGGGCCGTCGAGATGCGCGGTGCGCCGTGGATTCTGTGGATACACGATCTGGCCGCGCCGGATCCGTTCTTCATCCTGCCGATCATCATGATGGCTTCGATGTTCATTCAGACCAAGCTCAATCCGACGCCGCCGGATCCAATCCAGGCCAAGATCATGATGATCATGCCGCTGGTTTTCGGTGTCATGTTCTTCTGGTTCCCGGCCGGTCTGGTGCTTTACTGGGTGGTCAACAACGTGCTGTCGATCGCCCAGCAGTGGCAGATCACGCGCATGATCGAAGGCGGCAAAAAGGCTGCCAACGACGCCAAGGCCTGACCTGTGGGCGGCGATGGCAGCGCCGACACCATCGCTGCCATCGCCACGGCCCCTGGCCGGGGTGGTGTCGGGGTGATCCGCGTCTCGGGCAGCAATTTGCTGCCCTTTGCATTGGCGCTGGCCGGAAAGACCCCGGCCCCGCGCCAGGCGACCGTGGCGAAATTCTTGGCAGCCGATGGCAACGTCATCGACAGCGGCCTGTTGCTCCATTTTCCCGCCCCGCGTTCCTATACGGGTGAAGATGTCCTTGAACTGCAGGGGCACGGCGGTGTGGTCGTCATGCAGATGCTGCTCGCCCGCTGTCTCGATCTCGGCGCCCGTCTCGCCGAACCCGGAGAATTCAGTCGCCGCGCCTTCCTCAATGGCAAGCTCGATCTGGCCCAGGCTGAAGCGGTTGCCGACCTGATCGACGCGGCAACTGCAAGTGCCGCCCGTTCGGCGGTGCGTTCGCTGCAGGGAGAGTTCTCACAGGCGATCCACGCGCTGACCGATGAACTGATCAATCTGCGCATGCTGGTTGAGGCGACACTGGATTTTCCTGAAGAGGACATCGATTTTCTCAAGGCGGCCAATGCCTTTGGCCGGCTGGAACAACTGCAACTCAGGCTCGCCGAAGTTTTCGACCGCGCCGGCCAGGGCAAGTTGTTGCAAGCCGGCCTGCATGTCGTGCTTGCAGGGCAGCCGAATGTCGGCAAGTCCTCGCTGCTCAACCGGCTGGCCGGCGACGATCTGGCCATCGTGACCCCAGTTGCCGGGACGACCCGCGATGCGTTGCGGTCGACCATACAAATCGAGGGAATTCCGCTGCACATCATCGATACTGCCGGGCTGCGCGATACCGACGACGAGGTCGAGAAAATCGGCATCGAGCGCAGTTGGCGCGAAATCGAACGTGCCGACGTCGTCCTCCTGTTGGTCGATGCGCGCAGTGGTGTCGGCGAGGCGGATCGCCAGATCCTCGCCCGCTTGCCCGAGCGCTTAAAGCGCATCACCGTGTTTAACAAAATCGATCTGACCGGTGCTGATGCCGAATGCCATGACGAAGCCGAAGGCGTCGCCATTTCACTGTCGGCCAAGGCCAATCAGGGCATTGAATTGCTGCGTGCTGAACTGTTGCGGGTCGCCGGCTGGCATCCCGCGGAAGATGTCTTCATCGCCCGCGAACGCCATCTGCGCGCACTGGCCGCCGCGCAGGAACACATTGTGGCGGCCGCTGCTGTGGTCAGGAGCAAGCTTCCCGCCCTCGAATTGTTCGCCGAGGAACTCCGGCTCGCCCAGCAGTCGCTCGGCGAAATTACCGGGGAATTCAGCGCCGACGACTTGCTGGGCGTTATCTTCAGCCGCTTCTGTATTGGCAAGTAGGTGGAAGGCCTCGATCTTGGCCTGCTGGCACTGGTCGTCGCGGCCTTTATTGCCGGAGCGATCGATGCCGCTGTCGGTGGCGGCGGGCTGATCCAGATTCCAGCGCTGTTCGTCGTGCACCCCGGCGAATCCGCAGCGACGCTTTTTGGAACGAACAAATGCGCCAGCGTGGTCGGAACGGCCAATGCGACCTGGCGCTACGCGCGGCGCTTGCGCATCCCCTGGCGCACCATCCTGCCGGCGGCGGCGGCGGCCTTCGCCTTTTCCTATGCCGGTGCGGCGACCGTTGCCTGGCTGCCAAAAGACGCGGTGCGTCCGCTGATTCTTGTAATGCTTGTTTTCGCTGCGGTCTACACGCTGAAACGCAAGGATTTCGGACAGGTGCACCGCCCGGCCCATGTCGGTCGCCGCGAGCTGATCTACGCCCTGCTGCTGGGCAGTGTGATCGGTTTCTATGACGGCTTTTTCGGGCCGGGGACCGGCAGCTTTCTGATCTTCCTGTTCGTTCGCTTCTTCGGATTCGATTTTCTGCATGCCTCGGCTGGCTCCAAGGTGGTCAACGGGGCAACCAACCTCGCCGCCCTCGCCTATTTCCTGCCCAACGGCTATGTGCTGCCGACGCTGGCGGTGGCGATGGCAATTGCCAACCTCGGCGGCTCGCTGGTCGGAACCTGGCTGGCGCTGAAGCACGGTAGCGGCTTTGTCCGGCAGATTTTTTTGCTGGTGGTCGGTGTTCTGATCGTCAAGTTTGCCTGGGATACCATCGCGTTGCACTGACGCTGGCCGATGTGTGCGAAAGGTCCACCGGGTGGGCGGGATATAATCGGCAAATGGGCAAAAAGGTCATGGCATGTTGGTGAAAGGCCGCTCCCCGTATTCACGGCTGGCGCCGATACTGGCAACGGTGGCATTGCTGAGCGCCTGCGCCAGCGGGCCGACGACTGTTGAGATCAAGTCCGAGCAGAATGCCAGTGAAGCGATTCAGCTTCGGTCGACGGGCCGGGTGCGCAGCGGCTACGCTTGCTGTAACCTGCGTTACAGCGACAACCAGCTCAGCGATGCGAATTACGTCCAATTGCCCTTCATTCCGCTCGGTACGCCGGCCCTGATCCGCGAGATCGACGTCGGGCAGGCGATCGTCGAGATTAACGGCAAGCAGATGCTGGTGCGGCCCGACAAGGCCCAGACCATGGTGACCCCCGCCCAATGGCTCGAACAGGCCGTGCAGGCCGACGATCCGCGGCCCAGGCTGGACAACTTTCCGGCCGGCGTGCGGGCGGCGGTCCAGTCGGGCCGCGTCATAAAAGGCATGACGCGGGAGCAGGTCATCATGGCCATCGGCTATCCGCAGGTCAGCGACAAGAAGGGACTGGAGGCCGCGAGCTGGCGCTACCTGTGGTCAGGTTTCGTGCCCTTCTATATTCACTGGACACGCGACAAGTTGAGCCGGATAACCGGCCACTCGGAAATCGTCAATCAGATGACCTACAAGTAGGCTCAGACTACGCAGTATTCTGGACTACTTGCTGAATGTGAGCGTTTGCTTCGTCAGCTTTTTCTAACCTTGTCCAGGGTGCGCAGAAAACTCGCCGCTTCCTGGTAGCCGACCACCCGGATACCCGAAATCTCCTTGCCGTCCGGGCCGAAGAAGATGATGCCGGGCGGACCAAAGAGTCCGAAACGGGCGAGCAGCGCCTTGTCGTCGGCGTTGTTGGCCGTGACATCGGCCTTGAGCAGCGTGAAGCCAGCCAGCTTGGCCTGCACCGCCGGGTCGGCGAAGGTAAAGCGTTCCATTTCCTTGCAGGAAACGCACCAGTCGGCGTAGAAATCAAGCATTATCGGACGGTCTGTCGCAACGAGGCGGGCATCGAGTTCGGCGACCGAGCGAACTGGCTCGAAAGGCAGCTTTTTGGCTTCGGCAGCTACCGCCTGGCCGCGCAGCCCGGCCAGCGGTTGCAGCGGGTCACGGTTACCGGCCAAGGCGCCGGCAAGCAGCGCGGCACCGGTCAGCAGCATTGTGATGCCGATGCCTTTCCAGAAGCGCTGCCAGCCCTTGGCGTGCGGCGGTAGAGGGTCGAGGGCGTGCAGGTAGATGGCCGGGATGATGAACAGCGCCGCCCAACCGAGCATCTGCGCAAGTTCGGGAATGACCGGCGAAACGAGCCACAGCGCAGTAGCCAGCAACAATACGCCAAAACCTTTCTTGACCCCTTCCATCCAGCCACCGGCCTTGGGTAGCAGGGTACCGGCCGAAAGCCCGACGACCAGCAGTGGCACCCCCATGCCCAGCGCCATGACGAAAAGCGCGGTGCCGCCAAGCAGCGCGTTGCCGGTCTGGCCGATGTAGAGCAGCGCACCGGCCAGGGGGGCCGCTACGCAAGGGCCGACGATCAGCGCCGACAGCGCGCCCATCAGGAAGACGCCGATGCCGCGCCCGCCCTGGAGATGACCGGATTCCTCGGACAGCTTGCTTTGCAGCGATGTCGGCAACTGCAGTTCGTAGAAGCCGAACATCGAAAACGAGAGAGCGACGAAAACCAGCGCGAAGGCGCCGAGCACCCAGGGATTTTGCAGGGCGGCGGAGAGCAGCGTGCCGGTTATCCCGGCGGCGACCCCGGCGGCCGCATAGGTGACCGCCATGCCCAGCACGTAGGCCAGCGACAGCGCGAAGGCGCGCCCGCGGGTGGCCTTGTGGCCCTGGCCGGCAATGATTCCGGACAGGATCGGAATCATCGGGAAGACGCACGGCGTCAGCGACAGGCCAAGGCCGGCGACGAAAAAGAAGGCGAGATTGGTCCAGAAGCCGGCGTGTTTGAGGGTATTGACGATCTTGCCGCTTTCGTCGTCGTCGGTCGCGGCATTTGCCGGGTCAGTCGGCGCGGCAGCATTCGGAACACTACCCGCGGTCGGCAACTCGACACTGACGGTCTGCGTTTGCGGCGGGTAGCAGACGCCGGCATCGGCGCAGCCCTGCGAGGTGACGCCGAGCTTCAGCGCAAGGGGACCGGAGGCATTGCGCTCCACTGGCAGGCGGATGGCGACGCCATCGTGGAAAACCTCGACCTTGCCGAAAGTCTCGTCGATCTTCTCCTTGCCTTTCGGGAATTGCGCTGGTCCGAGCGTCGCTTCATTGCCGTCGACTGCGAAGCGGAACTTGTCGCGGTACAGGTAATAGCCCTTGGCAATTTCGAAGCTGACCTCGATGGTCTGGGCATCGAGTGCGCGCGCCGTCGGTTTGAACGCGACGGCCGGATCGAGAAATTCCTGGGCCTGGGCCAGTGAAAACAGGAAGGAAAACAGGAAGAAGAAGGTACGGGTCATGGTCGGGCCGTTTCAGCCGTCACCCAGTCGAGGTAGGCCGGCAAGCCGCGCTCGACAGGCAGCGCGATGATCTCCGGCACCTTGTGCGGATGGTGGTTGCGGATCGCGCTTTCCAGCGCGGGATAGTTCGTTGCGGTCGACTTGATAAGCAGCGGAATTTCCGTTGCCGACTCGACAGCACCTTCCCAGCGGTAGATCGACTGCATGCGCGGCAGGATATTGACGCAGGCGGCGAGTTTTTCCTCGACCAGTGCGAGGGCAATGGTGTTCGCGGACTTTTCGTCGGGGCAGTTGGTGATTACGAGCAGGATCGGCATCGGGCAATTCTACTTGAGCAGGCGGCGGCGCGTCAGGCGCAATGCGATGGCGAAGGCGCCGATGGTGGTCGCCAGCAGCGCGGCAACGTGGAGCGCCAAGTCTGCCGGCACCTGTCCGGCGAGCAACGGACGGACCAGTGCCACACCCTGGGCCAGCGGCAGCCAGTGGCCGACCGTCGCCAGCCAGCCCGGCAGCTGGTCGGTGGGGAAGAAGACGCCGGAAATCAGGGTCATCGGCGTAATGAACAGCGTGAAGTAGTACATGAAGAAATCGTAGGATGGCGCCAGCGCGTTCCAGATCAGGCCGAGCGCGGCGAAGGCGAGCCCCGTCAGGATGATGGTCGGCAGGACCCAGAGAATCAGCGGGCCGTTGGTCAGGCCGAGGGCGCTGACGACGACGAGGATCGCGGCGCCGGAAAAGAAGGACTTGGTCGCCGCCCAGAACAGTTCGCCGGCGACGACATCGGCAAGGCCGAGCGGCGTGTTAAGAATTGCCTCCCAGGTTTTCTGGACGTGCATGCGCGAGAACGCCGAGTAAAGGGCCTCGAAGGTCGCCGCGTTCATCGTCGACGAACAGACGATGCCGGCAGCCAGGAAGGTGACGTAAGACTGACCGTCGATGGCGGGCAGCATGGCACCCAGCCCATAGCCGAGGCCGAGCATGTAAATCAGTGGATCGGCCAGGTTGCCGAGAATCGAGGGCAACGCCAGCTTGCGCCAGACCAGGAAGTTGCGCTGCCAGACCGGGAACCAGCCGATCGCGGGGGGGCGGACTGCAGTCAGCACGCTATCTTGGTCGTCGACAAAACATGGTTTCTCATCGGCCGAACAACCCCTTCAGCACTTCACCGACCCCGGGCGGTGCCGATTCCCTGGTGGCGTCGGCTGCTGCCGCTTCCATGCCGAGCAGCGCGCTGTCGTAGCTGTTGACGCGGACTGTGGCCGACCAGATCAGCGGTTTCTTGTCGCCGGGTTTCTGTGGCGGGTAGGAGAAACCTTGGACCGGGCCGTGGGTGACGCCGGTCAGCATCGCCATCTCGCCCTTGGCGAAGATGCCCTCGGGAATCGTGCATTCGTTCTGGCTGGCTGGCAGCATCGGGCTCTTGTTGCGGGCGGCGAGCCACATCACGACATCCTTGTCGTTGCCGGCGGAAACCGCTTGCAGGTCGTAGCCGCGGGCACGGGCCAAGTTGTCCCAGGTGAGCGGTATCGCTGCCTTGAGATCGCTGGCGCGCGCCTTGAGGTTCATCGGTTCGAGAAAGTCGAGGCTCGGCGTCAGTGTGAAACGGATGTCATCCTTCATGAAATTCGCTTTGACGAGGTGGTCGCCGACCACCGAGGCATTATCCGGAATGCCGCGGAAATTGCCGTCCCCGTTCGGCCAGCCGATGCTGCGCGGCGGTAGCGACGCATCGGCGGCAGCGCTCTTGCCCTGGCTACGGCTCTGCCGTGCCAAGGCCTGGATTTCCGGCGGCACCTTGCCGGCCATGGTGCGGAAGTCGATGACTTCCGGCTGGCCCTTGGCCACGGTCGGCGAACAACCCCAGTAGATCAGCACGCGGCCGTCCACGGTGCCTTCATCGCTGCTACCGCCGGTAGATCGGCGTTCACCGCGCAACAGGAGCTGCGGCCCGATGTGCAGGCCATCGGGTACCGTGTGTGCCGCTTCGTAGCTGGCCGGCAGATCGGTTGGCGAGGTTAGGCGCAGGCTCATGCTGTGGCTGACGCCACTGCCCCCACCCCCGCCGAACATGTTGAACATGGCGACCATCCCGCCGGCGCCCATGCCAGCGCTGGTCGTCAGCTGCATCTCGTAGACGGTCGGTGCGGCACTTGCGGGCAGTGCGACGGCAATGACAATCAGGGAAAGCGGGAAAACAAATTGTGAATGGAACTTCATGATGAACCTCCACAAATATCAGGTTGCTGACCAGTTCATTCTAGACCATTGTTGCAAAGGTTCGACTGTTGCGGTCGACCGCCAGAAACAGGCAATTTTTTGATCCGCCGCACCATGTTCAATCGCGCAATTCGCGCCCGGTCAGCTTGATGAAGACGTCCTCGAGGTTCGAGGCGCGATGCACGTAGCGCAGACCCGGCGCTTCAGCGAGCCGGGAAATGAGTGGTTGCGGGTCGCGACAATAGAAGAAGGCAGTCTCGCCACTGGTCTCGACTCTTTCCGCAAGATGACGTATCGCTGCGACGAAGGCCGGCAGGTCGCCACCGGCTTCATCGTAGACCTCGACGACTTGCGGCTCGATGTGCTCGGTAATCAACTGGCGCGGACTGCCGCTGGCGATCTTGCGTCCGTGGTCGATGACGATCAGCGTGTCGCACAGACGTTCGGCCTCGTCCATGAAGTGCGTGGTCAGGATCAGCGTCTTGCCGGCCGACTTGAGCTGCTTCAGGCGCTCCC
>CAZGPO010000048.1:5246-12686 GCA_964527745.1 uncultured Dechloromonas sp. | reverse complement strand
CGATCAGCCATTCGAGGTGAAAGCGGTATTGCAGCATCACCGAGATGCGGCTGAAATCCGACTCGCCGGGCACGGCGACCATGCGTTCGACGACTTCCTTCTGCAGCATGAAGTGCATGTCGCGCACGATGTCGACGTATTCCGCCAGATGAAACAGCAGCGGTGTCGAGATGTTGTAGGGCAGGTTGCCAACCAGGCGCAGATCCTTGCCGATGCCGGCAAAGTCGAAGGCCAGGGCGTCGCCTTCATGGATGGTCATGCGGTGCGGCGGATATTCCTTGCGCAGACGGGCGATCAGGTCGCGATCGATCTCGACGACATGCAGGTGGTCGAGACGATCCAGCAAGGGCGCGGTGATCGCCCCCAGGCCGGGGCCGATTTCGACGACGGTATCACCGCGTTGGGGATCGATGGCCGCAATGATCGCCGAAATGATGCCGCGGTCGACCAGGAAATTCTGGCCAAAACGGCGCCGTGGAATATGTTTCATTTAAGCGTCGTTTCAGAGAAGGCCAACCTGCTGCAGGCAGGTTATGCCGGAACCAAGCCGCTTGCGCGCGACATGGCCTTTCATTGCCGCCTGGCCATTCTCTCAGCCTCGTCCAGCGCCTCGAACAGGCTGCCCGGATCGGCGCGCCCAGTACCCGCCAGTTCGAGCGCCGTGCCATGATCGACCGAGGTGCGGATGATCGGCAGACCGAGCGTGACGTTGATGCCGTGGCCGAAGGTGGCGTACTTGAGCGGCGCCAACCCCTGATCGTGATACATGGCGAGCACGGCATCACCTTGCGCCAGTATCGGGGGCGTAAACATCGTGTCGGCCGGGTGTGGCCCTGAAAGGCGCATGCCTTCGGTGCGCAGTTTTTCCAGCAGCGGCGAGATGACCTCGATTTCCTCGCGCCCGAGATAGCCGCCCTCGCCGGCATGCGGGTTGAGACCGGCGACCAGAATACGCGGATCGTCCAGCCCGTATTTTCCCTGCAGATCCGCATGCAGGATGCGCAGCGTCCGCTCCAGCAGGTCCGCCGTGATCGCTGCTGGCACTTCCTTGAGCGGCAGATGCGTCGTCGCCAGCGCGACACGCAGCGGGCCGCGCTCGGTGTTACCGGCGAGCATCATGACAACCAGCGGCGTGCCGGTTTTCTCGGCAAGGTATTCGGTATGACCGGTGAACGGGATGCCGGCCTGGTTGATGACGCCCTTGTGCACCGGCGCCGTGATCATCGCCGCAAACTCACCGCAACGGCAACCGGCCAGCGCGCGGTCGAGCAGAGCCAGGACATAACCAGCGTTCGCCGGGTCCAGCTTGCCGGCCGTAGCTGCGACAGCAAGCGGAATATGCAAGACATCCAGCTTGTCGCGGTCAACCGGATTTTCCGGCCGGAAATCACGGAAAGCAACGGCCAGGCCGAGCGCGCTGGCGCGCTGCTCAAGCAAATGGCGATCGCCAAGAATGACCGGTTGCGCCGCATCGCTCCGACCGGCCAGACGCAGACAAAGCTCCGGACCGATGCCGGCCGGTTCGCCGCTGGTCACGGCCAGGCGCGGCAGCATCATTTCTCTTCGAAACGGATTTCGACGTAGGCGCGGTCACGCAACTGGCGCAGCCAGTCCTGATAATTTTCCTCGAGCTTGCGCTCGCGCAGCGCCTGGCGTGCCACAGCCCGTTTGCGCTCTTCCGAAACATCGCGTGTGCGCCGTTCGAGCACCTGGATCAGGTGCATACCGAACGAGGTCTTGACCACCGGACTGATTTCGTTGTCCTTGAGCGCATTCATTGCCCGTTCAAATTCGGGAACGGTATCGCCGGCACTGACCCAGCCGAGATCGCCGCCCTTGCCGGCCGAACCATCCTGCGAATAAAGGCGCGCCAGTTCGGCGAAATCTTCGCCATTGGCCAGACGCTCGCGCAGCCTTTCCATCTTTTGCCGGGCCTCGGCTTCCGATACCACCTCGTTCACGCGTATCAGGATATGCCTGGCATGCGTCTGCTGTACCGAGACTGCGCCGCTGCCGCCGCGCTTGCCGATCAGTTTCAGGATATGGAAACCGGCCGAGGAGCGGAGCAGATCGCTGACATCGCCCGGCTGCATGCGCACGACGGCCTCGGTATACAGTTGCGGCAGGCGGTCCTGCGGACGCCACCCGATATTGCCGCCCTGCAGGGCATCCGGCGCATCCGAGTAGCTGGCCGCCAGTTCGGCGAAACTGGTACCCTCCCGTGCCCGCTTGAGCGCCTCCTCGCCACGCTGGCGCAGCTTCTGCAACTGTTCCGGACTTGCCGACTCCGGCGCACGCAACAGGATATGCGCCACCTCGTACTCCTCGCCGCTGCCGGTGGCAGACTGATTGGCGAGATAGAGGTCAATCTCGCTTTCCGAGATGACGATCTTGCTTTCCACCTCGCGTTCGCGCAGCCTGACCATCGTCAATTCGCCGCGAATTTCTTCACGGAAAGCCGGGTAATTGACGCCGTCCTTTTCCAGCGCAGCCCTGAATTGCTGCGGCGTCAATTTGTTGTTGGCGGCGATCCGATTGATCGCCTGATCAAGCTGCGCATCGTCGATCTTCAGTCCGGTCTCGCGGGCAAATTGCATCTGGACGCGGTCCATGACCATCCGCTCGAGCAACTGGCTTTCAAGCACGTCTTGCGGCGGCAGGGGGGTGTTCTGCTTCTGCAACTGCTTGAGGGCGGTCGCCAGGCGCTGGCGCAGATCGTATTGCGTGATGACCTCGTCGCCGACGACAGCAACGATGCGATCCGCCTCGACCGGTTCGGCTGCGGTCGCGCTGGCCGGCATGCCGCAAAGACTGACCAGAAAAAGGACGAGGATGAAAAAGCTGCGGGAGTATGAGTGCATGGTGGTCATTGTGTCGTAAACAAGCTGCCTGATGTGTTCAACTCGTTGGTTTTGCCATAGCCGGGGATGGAGCGGCGCAGGAGACTGATCGGATTGGACCCGACGCTGCCAAAATCGGTCAGTTCGAGCTGGAAGAAAAGCGTGGTATTAGGCGACCCGGAAAGCGCCGCCAGGCGCTGCCCGACAACCCTGGCCGCCCAGCAACCGGCATTGTATTCGAAGCCGGCGATCGCTTCGAGCAACTGACCACCGGGCGACAGATCGCTCACCGTCTGCTTGCCGAGGAAGGACCAGTTATAGCGGCCGACCGCGTAGAGGCGACTGGTCAGCGGCCACTGGCCAGTGATGTCGATCTGGTTGACCTGAGCGATATCGAAGTTCGGGTCGCGCGTGTAGCGATAGCCGGCGCTGAGCACCTTGGCCAGTTCCGGCTGATAGCGAATACCGGCAGCGATCCGGTCGCTGTAGCCATTGCGATAGTTGTAGTCCCAGGCGACATCGGCATAGGTCTTGGGCATGACCAGGCCACTGAAGGCGGCCAGTACGTTCGAATACCCCTGATCCTGGTTGCCGACTGGCGCGATGGCGGCGCCGGCCGGGGTGTAATTGAGGCTGACCCGGCTCGGACTGAAGTAATAACGCTGGCCGATCATGGCCTTGAACAGTTCGGTACCCGTCGTGCCATCGAGCATGCGTGTGGTCAAGGCGGCGGTCAGATCGTTGGCGTCGTTGATGCGATCGTAACCACTGAAGCGATTTTCGGAAAAAATCTGGGCAAAGTTGAAGTCAGCCTGCGCCGTATCAAAGAGCGGGATGCTGTTCTGATCCCGGTAGGGAATATTGACGTAATACAGACGCGGCTCCAGGGTCTGGATGAAGGCCTTGCCGAGCAGGCTGGTATCCCGCTCGAAGATCAGACTGGAGTCGACGGTAAAGGTCGGCACGACCCGTGAAATACTCGACGGCTGGGCCGGATTGGTTTGGTCCGTCAAGCTGTACTGGGTCGCGCTGAGACCGACCTTCGGTATCACGAAATAGGCCGGATGGACGAGCGGCAGCGAAATCTGCGGATAGGCGACCACGCGGTCACCCTGGACACGCGTCGTCGAACTGAAACGCGAATACTGACCGACCACCGTCACATCGGTAGCCAGCACATCGGACTTGAGCGCCACCAGATTGATTTGCGGTTCGAGGAAGTACGGCACCGCCACCGGATTCTGCGGATCGGTCTGCAGGGTCTGATAACGCAGGACCTGCATGTTGGTCTGCATCCAGGGCAGCGGCGTGTAATTCAGCAGGAACTGCTGCGGCAGCTGCACCTGCGAGGTCTGCAACAGGCGCGACGAGGTGTCCTGCCAGTAAAAGTCATCCGAAACGCGGTTGTAGTTGACTACTGCCGAAAACCCCTGGCCGAGGTTCTGCTGGTGTTGAACCAGATAGGCATAACGCTCGCGATCGGCCAACTGGTCGTTCGGCATGTACTCGACCCGGGAATTGCCGGAAAAGTTGAAGTCCAGGTAACGCGCCTCAGCCCCCAATTGCAGGCCGCGCTTGCTCATGTAACGCGGATAGAGCGTCGCGTCGTAGTTCGGGGCAATGTTCCAGTAATACGGCGTGGTCAGGTCGACGCCGTCGCGCGTCGAGGTCGCAAAGAACGGATGCATGAAACCCGACTTCGGCTTGCTGTTCAGTGGGAAGGTGCCGGTCGGCGAATAAAAAATCGGCACCCCCTTGAACCACAGCGTCGCGTTCTCTGCTTCGCCGAGCGAACGATCATAGTCGAGATGCATTTCCGTTGCCCGCAGGTACCAGTCCTTGTCGCCGGGCTTGCAGGTCGAATAGGTGGTGTCGAACAGGGTGACCTGGTTCTCGCCCTCGAACTCGGCGCGCTCGGCGGTGCCGCTTGCCAGCGAAGGCCGGGTCGCTGGCGCGGTCGTCGGCAAACCGTAGCTGTTGGGCACGTTCATCATCATCGGCGCCCCGGAGGTCGTGGCATTCGAAGTCGCCGCGGTGACCGGTATGGCTGTCGGCCGATAAAACTTGCTGGCGACTTCCCTGACGAAAATATAGTCCGGCTGTTCAGCAAAGCCGACCTGCTCGGACATTTTCATGCGCACACGCGGCGCATTGACCTCCATCCCGTCCTGCAGCAGGCGCACGCTACCGGAGGCGTCGACTTCGTCGTCGAGCGGCCAGTAAGTCAGCTTTTCGCCGAACAGATGGGCATCAAGCCGGCGCATTTCGACATCGCCGGTGGCCACGGCGATATCGCCATTGCGTCCATTCGCCTGCTCGGCGACGATGAACAGCGGATAGGCGTCGCCTTTTTTCAGGTTGACCGGATAGGGAATTCCGATTTCGGCAACCAGCGGCCCTTTCTTGCGCCCCAGAATATTGAAGCGGCGCTCGCTGCGCAGGTGCAACGCCCACTCCTCGTCCATCTGCTTGGCACCCGATACACTACTGGTGGCAGGGAGCGGACGGGCAGCCTGCAACTCGGATGCAGCCTGAAGTTGTCCACCCGTATCCTCTGCGGCGTGAGCAAGCGGCACGGCAGCGAGCGCGCAACAAACCAGAGCGGACAGCGGGCGACGGGCAAAACCGGTCATCGGGGCGATCAGGAAAGGGCCAGGACCGGAACGGCCGATGCCCGAGTGTTAAAATCGGGCCATTTTACAACGAACCTAACCCTGCTCGCTTATGCAAGCCTCAACGCGCGATCAACTTGTTACCGACTGGGTTGCCAGTCGCTTTCCCGAGCAATCCCTCCAGATCACCCCGGCCTCGGCCGACGCCAGCTTCCGCCGCTATTTCCGCCTGACCTGGCCGGATGGCGGCACGCGCATCCTGATGGATGCGCCGCCGGAAAAAGAGGATTGCAAGCCGTTCATCCATGTCGCCGGCCTGCTCGCCAGGGCAGACCTCGCCGCGCCGCGCATTCTCGACCAGGATCTTGACCATGGCTTTCTGGTCCTCACCGACCTCGGCCGCATCGGCTATCTCGATGCGCTCAACGCCGACTTGAGTCTGGCCGATCTCTTGATCCGTCCGGTACTCGATGTGCTGATCAAGTGGCAACTGTCTTCAACCGCCGCCACGCTGCCGCCCTACGATGGCACGCTGCTGCGCCGCGAACTCGACCTCT
Source organism: uncultured Dechloromonas sp. (assembly GCA_964527745.1). Lineage (GTDB taxonomy): Bacteria > Pseudomonadota > Gammaproteobacteria > Burkholderiales > Rhodocyclaceae > Azonexus. Next base: position 6,677 of record CAZGPO010000048.1, on the reverse strand, counting down.
TCCCGGAATGGTTCATCGGCCGTCACCTCGGCATCGAACTGGCTGACGAAGACCGCATCATGCTCGACCGGACCTTCAAGTACCTGATCAACTCGGCGCTCAACCAGCCCAAGGTCTTCGTCCACCGCGACTTCATGCCGCGCAACCTGATGGTCGTCGAAAGCGCCGAGCGCCTGACGCCGGGCATCATCGATTTTCAGGACGCTGTATACGGGCCAATCACTTACGACGTTGTCTCGCTGTTCCGTGACGCCTTCATCTCCTGGGACGAAGAGCAGGAAATCGACTGGGTCGTCCGCTACTGGGAAAAGGCCCGTGCCGCCGGCCTGCCGGTGCGCGAAGACTTCGGCGCCTTCTGGCGCGAATACGAACTGATGGGCCTGCAGCGCCACCTCAAGGTGCTCGGCATCTTCTGCCGCCTGAAGTACCGCGACGGCAAGGACAAATACAGCGAAGACCTGCCGCGCTTCATCAACTATGCGCGCAAGACAGCCAGCCGCTACATCCCGCTCAAGCCCCTGCAAAACCTGTTCGACCGCCTCGAAGGCAACACCGAACAGGTCGGCTACCGCTACAAATAAATGAAGGCAATGATCCTCGCCGCCGGCCGCGGCGAACGCATGCGTCCGCTGACCGACCACAGGCCCAAGCCGCTGCTGGTCGCCGGCGGCAAGCCGCTGATCGTTTGGCATCTGGAGCGCTTGGCGGCGGCAGGTTTCCGCGAGATTGTCATCAACCACGCCCACCTCGGCGAACAGATCGAAGCCGCACTCGGCGATGGCTCGCAGTGGGGTCTGCACATCCAGTATTCGCCCGAACCGCCAGGGGCGCTGGAAACGGCCGGCGGCATCGCCACCGCCCTGCCGCTGCTCGGCGACGCGCCCTTCCTGGTGGTCAATGGCGACATTTACTGCGATGTCGATTTTGGCCGTTTTTCCCGGTCGACCGCGGCAGGCTGGCAACCCGCCGCCCATCTGGTCATGGTCGCCAACCCGGACCATCACACCGGCGGCGACTTCGGCCTGGACTGCGAACGGGTCATTTTTGCCAACGGTGAGCAAACGTTCACCTACGCCGGTGTCAGCGTTTTTTCGCCAGTCTTTTTTGCCGACGTAAAACCCGGCACGGTGATGAAACTGCGCCCCCTGCTCGAGGCCGCCATCGCCACCGGCACACTGACCGGGGAACGCTACACTGGCCGCTGGGTCGATGTAGGAACGCCACAACGCCTCGCGGAACTAGACAAAGAACTTCGGGATGCCGAATTGAGGACTGCATGACCCACACCCACTTTCTCGCCCGCCGCAAACGCCTGCTCAAAGCCATCGGCGACGGCGTCGCCATCGTGCCGACGGCGCCGGAAGTCATCCGCAACCGCGATGCCCACCACCTTTACCGCTTCGACAGCTATTTCTGGTATCTGACCGGCTT
>CAZGPO010000048.1:0-5146 GCA_964527745.1 uncultured Dechloromonas sp. | reverse complement strand
CGCATCGCCAAGGCGCTCAACGAAGTCCGCGCTCAAACCCGGGCCGGCAAGCGGGCGCCGCGCGCCATCCACGATCTGCGCGCCGAACTCGACAGCATGCGGCTGGTCAAGGACGCTGCTGAAGCCGGCATCCAGCAGCGCTCTGCCGACATCGCCAGCGCCGGCCACACCCGCGCCATGCGTGCCTGCCGCCCCGGCCTGGCCGAATACGAACTCGAAGCCGAGCTGACCTACGAATTCCGCAAACGTGGTGCCGACGCCCACGCCTATACGCCCATCGTCGCCGGCGGCGCCAACGCCTGCGTCCTGCATTACGTGTCAAACGACAAAATCCTCAACGACAACACGCTGGTCTTGATCGACGCCGGCTGCGAAGTCGAAGGCTACGCCGCCGACATCACCCGCACTTTCCCGGTCAATGGCCGCTTCAACGCCGCGCAGAAGGACGTTTACCAGATCGTCCTCGCCGCCCAGGACGCCGCCTTCGCTGCCACCGCCCCCGGCCGCCATTTCATGGAAGGCCACGATGCCGCCGTCCGCGTACTGACTCGGGGCCTGATCGACCTCAAGCTGCTCACTGGCGACCTCGACAACCTGATCGACAAGGGCGACTACAAGCGCTTCTACATGCACCGCACCGGCCACTGGCTCGGCCTCGACGTGCACGATGCCGGCGAATACAAGGTCGGCGACGATTGGACGACGCTTGTTCCGGGCATGACGCTGACCGTCGAACCCGGCCTCTACATTCGTCCCGCCGACGACATTCCACCGGCCCTGGCCGGCATCGGCATCCGCATCGAGGACGACGTGCGAGTCACGGAAAATGGCTGTCATGTTTACACGACGGCGCCAAAAACCATCGCCGAAATCGAGGAAGTGATGTGCCATGACTGAAGCCCTCGTTGAACAAGTCGACATCCTGATCGTCGGCGCCGGCCCGGTCGGCATGACGCTGCATCTGGCGCTCGCCGCCGGCGGCCAGAAATCGCTGCTGCTCGACCGCCGTCCGGTCGCCGCCCAGCAAACCGACCCGCGTGCCCTCGCCCTGTCGCACGGCGCCTGCCAGTTGCTCGAACAGATCAACAGTTGGCCGACGCGCGCCGCGACGCCAATCGAAACCATCCACGTCTCACAAAAAGATGGTTTCGGCCGCACGCTGATCGACCGCGCCGATTACGCCCTGCCGGCACTCGGCTACGTTGTCCGTTACCGCGACCTGGCCGGTGCGCTGACCGCCAATCTGGCCAACGACAGCCTGCTCGCAGAAACCGAAATCCTCGACATCGCGCCGGACGACGATGGCGTCACCGTTTCGTTGCGCCACGCCGGCCAATTGCGCACGATCAAAACCAAACTGCTGGTCCACGCCGAAGGCACACCAAACGACGATCCGGCGGTCAAGGTTAGCGAGTACGCACAGCACGCGGTGATCTGTGAAGTCACCCCGACCCCCGGCCACAACAAGCGCGCCTGGGAACGCTTCACGCCGGACGGCCCGCTCGCGCTGCTGCCGCTCGGCGACGAGTACTCCATCGTGTTCACTCTGCCCCCGGCCAAAGCCGACGCGGTGATGGCGATGGGTGACGATGCCTTCATCGCCGCCCTGCAGACCCAGTTCGGGCACCGGATGCGCTTCGTCAAACCCGGCCCGCGTAGCCGCTTCCCGCTGGCGCTGCGGATGCGCGATACGCTGATCAAGGGCAGCGAAGTGTGGATCGGCAACAGCGCACAAACGCTGCACCCGGTCTCCGGCCAGGGCTTCAATCTTGGCATCCGCGACGCCTGGCAACTTTCCGAAACTTTGCTCAAAAATGGCGTTGACCGCGCCAGTCTGGCCACCTACGCCGCCAGCCGCCGTCTCGATCGCCAGGGCAGTGCTTTCTTCACCGACCAGATCGTCCGCGCCTTCTCCAACGATTTCACACCGCTCAAACTGGCGCGTGGCCTCGGCCTGCTAGCTCTCGACATATGCTCACCCGCTCGCCATTTCGTCGCCAAACGCATGATCTGGGGCGCCCGCGCCTGGCCTTGATCTCAACCATAGGCAAGCTCGGACGACCACGTTAGAGTCGTCCGCCGCCCACCTGCCCAAGCACATGAAAAAAACCACCGCCTGGTTCCTCGCCTGTCGCCCGAAAACACTGCCGGTTTCACTGTCGCCGGTACTCGTCGGTTCGGCCATCGCCTGGCACGACACCAGCGCACTGCTCTGGCTGCCGCTACTCGCCGCGGCGCTCGGCGCTGCCTTCATCCAGATCGGCACCAACCTGTTCAACGATGTCGGCGACTTCCTGCGTGGCACCGATACGCCGGAGCGTCTCGGCCCCAAACGGGCGACAGCAGAAGGCTGGCTGACACCGGCCAGCGTCAGATTCGGCGCCTGGCTGAGTTTTACGCTGGCGTTCCTGTGCGGCATCTATCTGGTCGCCCACGGCGGCTGGCCCATCGTCGCCATCGGCCTCGCCTCGCTGGCCGCCGGCTGGGCCTACACCGGCGGGCCGAAGCCGATTGCCTACGGCCCACTCGGCGAAGTCTTCGTTTTTCTCTTTTTCGGCCTGGTTGCCGTTGGTGGCAGCTACTACCTGCAAACACTGACCCTGACCCCGAACGCATTGATCGCCGCAACATTGGTCGGCATCCATGCCGCCGCGGTGATCACTGTCAACAATTACCGCGACCGCGACGGCGACGCCAGGAGCGGCAAGCACACACTGGCGGTGCTGCTCGGCCGCCCGGCCGCGCAAGGCCTCTACGTCGCCGAAATGCTCGCCCCCTACCTGCTGCTGCCGCTGCTCGCCCCGGCCCTCGGCTGGCTGGCCGCCCTGCCGCTGCTCTCGCTGCCCCTTGCGCTCAAGCTAATCCGGGATTTTCGCCGGGAAGCACCGGGGCCGCTGTTCAACAGGATTCTCGCCGCCACCGCTGGCCTGCAACTGCTGTTCGCGCTGCTGCTGGTTCTGGCCTTCAGTCTGTGATCCGCTAAAATCCAGACACGACCAGCCACGATGAATACCCGATGACGACCGATCTCGCAGAAGCCCGCCGCGCGCTTGCCGAATCCGACTGCCTGGCGACGCCCGAACAGGTCGACGCCGCGCTCGAGCGCATGGCGACAGCGATCACCAGCGAACTGGCCGGACAGAATCCGCTGCTCTATTGCGTCATGAATGGCGGCCTGACCATCGCCGGCCGCCTGCTGCCACGGCTTAACTTCCCGCTCGAACTCGCCTACCTGCATGTCACCCGCTACGGCCATGCCCTGCAGGGCGACCTGCGGCTCGACTGGCGCGTTCCGCCGTCGCAGGATCCGCGCGGGCGTACCGTTCTGGTCATCGACGACATTCTCGACGAAGGCTATACCTTGCAGGCCATCTGCCAGTACCTTGCCGACCATGGCGCCACGCGCGTACTGAGTGCCGTGCTGGTGCACAAGGATCATCCGCGCAAGGCCCGCCCCGGCATGCGCGCCGACTTCACCGGACTCGACATCGCCGACCGCTTTCTCTTCGGCTGCGGCATGGATTTCAAGGGTTACTGGCGCAACGCGCCCGGCATTCATGCGCTGAAAGGACACTGACGCGGGCTGTCGGGCCACAACCCTGGCGCGATCAGTATAAGCTTATCGAGCGAATCCCGATTTGCAGCCAGATTGACTATTTTTTGGGCGACTGCTGCGGTACAATCGGCCCCCTTCCCTTGTCTCATCCAGCACACTTTTTTCTGCGCGCCCATGGAATTTGTCGGCTTCACCCTGCGTAACAACCTGTTCGTCGCCCCCATGGCCGGCGTCACGGACCGCCCTTTCCGCCAGTTGTGCAAAAAAATGGGCGCCGGGCTGGCGGTTTCCGAAATGGTGACCAGCAATTCGCTGCTCTACGGCAGCAAGAAAACACTGCGCCGGGCCAACCACGAAGGTGAGGTCGCACCGATTTCGGTGCAGATCGCCGGCGCCGACCCGCGAATGATGGCCGAAGCCGCCCGTCACAATGTCGACAACGGCGCCCAGATCATCGACATCAACATGGGCTGCCCGGCCAAGAAGGTCTGCAACGTGATGGCCGGCTCGGCACTGATGCAGGATGAGAAGCTGGTCGGTCAGATCCTCGATGCCGTGATTTCTGCCGTCCCGAACACGCCGGTCACGCTGAAATTCCGCACCGGCTGGAACCTGGCCAACAAGAATGCGCCGACCATCGCGCGCATCGCCGAATCGGCCGGTATCCGTGCCATCGCCATCCACGGTCGGACGCGCTGCCAGCAATACACCGGTGAGGCCGAATACGACACCATCGCCATGGTCAAGACACTGATCAAGATTCCGGTCATCGCCAACGGTGACATCACGACGCCGGAAAAGGCCAAGCACGTGCTCGACGTTACCGGCGCCGACGGCATCATGATCGGCCGCGCCGCCCAGGGTCGGCCCTGGCTGTTCCGCGAAATCGAGCACTATCTGGAAACCGGCGAAAAACTGCCGCCGGCCGAGGTTCGCGAGATTCACAGCATCCTGCTGGCCCATCTCGAAGACCTCTACGCTTTCTACGGCCCGGAAACGGGGTTTAAGGTCGCCCGCAAGCACATCTCCTGGTACACCAGGGGGCTGGTCGGGTCGGCGGCCTTCCGCAAGGAAATGAACACCTTGCCGAGCATCGACCAACAGATGCAGGCGGTGAACGATTTCTTCATCCGTCAGGCGGAAGAAAACGATTATCTAAAATATGACAATGAGGAGGCGTTGGCAGCATGAGCCAACATGATTTGGGGAAATGCGTCACGGATTCGCTGGAACAGTATTTTCGTGACCTCGACGGCGAAAAACCCGCCGCCATCTATGACATGGTTTTGAAAAACATCGAGAAACCGATGCTGGAAGTGGTGCTCGCCAAGGCGGGCAACAACCAGACCGTCGCCGCGGAGATGCTAGGCATCAACCGCAACACCTTGCGCAAAAAACTCACCGAACACCAACTACTGTAACCGCCATGACCATCAAGCAAGCACTGATTTCCGTCTCCGACAAACGGGGCGTTCTCGAATTCGCGCAGGGTCTTGCCGCCCAGGGCGTCAATCTTCTCTCTACGGGCGGTACGGCAAAAATGCTGCGCGAAGCCGGGTTGACCGTAACCGAGATCGGCGACTACACCGG